>NZ_JANSIM010000176.1:0-8136 GCF_047502655.1 Synechococcus sp. R5-12
TGGCAACCTAGCTCGGTGCCAGGCCCACCACCCTAACCCAATCAAGAGGAACCCAATCAATAGGGGAGTTGGCTTCCGTCAAGCCTCTCTACCTGAAAGCTGACACCATTGAGTGAAGGCAAGCTAGTGAGGTAACAGTTTTGTCGACCATTAGCTTGCCATGTTACCTGCTCTACACCAGTTGGCTCGTTCTGCCAGAGCGGTCTTTGTGTACGGCATGGGAGAGGGGGGGATGTAATCCAACTTCACGATCCCTATCCGTAGTTACTCTTGGCATCTATCGACATCTAGCAGCAGTGAGCTTGCAGTCGGGGTTACGAGGGATCCTCAGCCCACAGGTGATCGACGAACCGAGGGGAGTGGGAGAATCCCTGGCGGACACGGAGGCTTTGATCCAGGTTTGGCATGGACGCGGGGAGGGGCAAATTTACATCTGGGTCAGGTTCCATGCTCCTTATTCTGGCCATCCTGAGAGTTTTGTCCAGGGATCCGCTCTAGCCCAAAGGTATGGAGTGGGGCTGCACACCCACTTGGCGGAAACTCGCCGGGGAGTGGAAACTCTACAGGCTCGCTATGGATTGACCCCGGTGCAGTGTTTGAAACGCTGGGGATCCCTGAGTGCTCAGACCTTGGCCGCCCACTGTGTGCATGTGGGGGCTGAAGAAATCGAATCGAGGAGATGCGGTTGGCGGTGTTTCTGCAGCGGTTGGGATCGGGGGATGGAGCTGCTCTGCCGGCGCAACAGGCTTTGTGGATGGCTACACAAGGCAGTGCCGCCTGTCTGGGTCTGGAAGGGGAAATCGGCAGCTTGGAGGTGGGCAAAAAAGCGGATTTGATCTTGCTGGATTTGGGCGTGGGCACCGCTAACCGCTATGCCAAAAAGCTCGTCACCTGCTTGTGAGAACCTGTGGGCTGCATTTTGACCGTGACTCTATTGCACAGCTCAAAGCGGCCCTCGTCGGGCATATGCTCGAAGAATGTGTTAGGCGTCAGAGGAGCAGCGACAGCCTGGATCACAGATATAACCCCTGGTCATTCGTCAGTGGTGCGGAGCGCATTGGGGGCATCCTAATCCCGCCAGCGGGCTTTTGGAGCATCCTGTGAATAGCTCTCAGGGTGCTTGCACGGGCGGTGGGTTGTTGCGCAAAAACGGCTGTACGGCTACAAATCCCAACCCAAACGATCCAATGACTAAGACGACTGCAGCGGCCATCCAAAGTACGGCAGAGCCCTGGGATCCGTGATGTTGCTCCCGTACCCGCTGATAAATGCCGGTGGAATAGGCTGAGGAGTCTGCCTCGCCGAGATAGGGATCCGGGCCGCCCCTATCCTGCATCAACTCGTCCAGGGAAGGAACCTGGTAGCCAGTGCGGGGGTAGGGCTCGGCAGAGGTGTGGGTGGAAGGGTGGCGAAGGGAATCAAAGGAGGACGGGGCAAAGCCGTTGGATGAGAAGGAGGGGGTCTCGTTGCGGGCCTGTCGGCGCTTGAGGCGATTCAAAAAATCGTAGCTGGGAGGGGCTTCCGGTTGGCCGGGATTGACAGTCGGGCTGTTCTGTTGGAAAGAGGCTTCAGAAGCTGCAGCAACTTGGGCAGCCTGGCCATTTGCGTCAGCAAGCCGTAGGCTGATTTGCTGCAGGCGCTTCAGGGTGTGGCCCAATTGCCCCTGGAACTCTCGGGTGATGGCAGCGAGCTCTCCAGACAACTGCTGATGCAGAGCGCGCAGGTGCTGGTTTTCCGAGGAAAGCAGGCTTACCTGCTGACGGGCAGACTCCAACTCTTCGGCCACTTGTTGATACACCTGAATCGGCACCACCCCTGGCCCCGTCTCCATTGCGGCAGGGGAGCGAAAGCCACTGGGGTTACTGTTGCTGTTGCGAGCGCCAGAGGGGCTAGAACCCCGAAAACCGTATTGCATAGATTGGGATCGACTCGGAAGGACAGGGGGCTGGGACAGCTTGACACAGAGGGATCCAAGATATCAGGGATCTCCAAGGATAGTGCTGAACACCGGCAACCTAAAGGTGTGCAGCTCTAGCTTTAGTGTAAGCCGCGATTGCTACCCCAAGCATACCGCTAAGCCTTTGGAATGGGCGATCTCTTCACAGCAATTTTTCCCGCCCACAAGCGCCATTTCCCCGCTGCTTCCAGGGAGGGCCGGCTTGCGCTGTCGTTCCCACGTCACGAATACTCTCCCACCAAGTCCGGGGAGCCTGAAGATTCGGAATCTGAGGCAGAGGAGTCCTGCAGCAGCCGCTCCAGATCCCGTCGCAGAGGTGGTTCCAACTGTTCCAGCTCATTGACAAAGTCTTTTATACCCTGAAACTGGCGATAAACGGAGGCAAAGCGCACGTAGGCCACCTCACTTAGGTGTTGCAGGCGCTCCAGCACCATCTCGCCGATGCGCAGGCTGGTTACCTCTTGGGCATCTTCCAATTGCAGTTTTTCTTCGATCTCATTGACCAGCTCTTCCATCTGTCTGACGGTGACGGGGGTTTTTTGGCAGGCACGCATCACCCCTTGCAGGATCTTGTTGCGGTTGAAACTTTCGCGGGATCCATCCCGTTTAATGACCATGATGGGCATGAACTCGATGCGCTCATAGGTGGTGAAGCGGTAGCCACAGGACATGCATTCTCGCCGCCGCCGCACACTCTGGCCACCTTCTGCCGAACGAGATTCCAAAACTCGGATTTCTTGTTTGCTGCAGCGGGGACATTTCATGGCTTGCAGTCCTTACAAAGCGACAGGTGGGTAGGAGGGTGCCTCAATTTTACCGGATGCTTAATCTTCTGGTGCTTAGACAGATTGCAAATGAGATGGACTCTGTTCGTCGAGTGCAGATTGCAAGGGATCCCACCAAGCAGCGGCTTGCGCCTGGATCTGGGCCTTCAGCTCCGGTTCCATGCGATCCAAATGGATCAATACCCATTTCATTCTGCCCAAGGGGGCTAAGAGGGATCGCTGACGCAACAGGAAGTCCCAATACAACGTATTGATGGGGCAGGCTTGTTTGCCAACCTTTTCGCTGGGATTGTAGCGGCAATGGCGGCAGTAGTCACTCATTTTGCGGATGTACTGAGCAGAGGCGGCATAGGGTTTGGTGGAGAGCATGCCCCCATCGGCAAAAAGGCCCATGCCGATGACGTTGGGCTGCATCACCCAGTCGTAGCTGTCGATAAACACATCCTGAAACCACGCTTCTACTGCCTGGGGCTGAATGCCACTGATGAGGGCGAAATTGCTGAGCACCATCAGCCGCTGGATATGGTGGGCATAACCATGACGGCGAATTTGATCCAGGGTGTGCTGCAGACAGGCCATGTCGGTTTTGCCCGTCCAAAAAAACTCTGGCAGGGGTCGCTGGTGGCCAAAAAAGTTGTTCTGGGCATAGCCGTTGGGCATTTGGTATTCGTAGAAGCCGCGCATGTACTCCCGCCAGCCCAGGATCTGGCGGATGAAGCCTTCGGCGGAGGGCAGGGGGATCCCGCCGCGATGGTAGGCTTGTTCGACGGCAGCGATGACTTCGTGGGGGGTGAGCAGGCCCAAGTTGAGGTAGGGAGAAAGCAGCGAGTGGAAAAGGAAGTCTTCCCCGGCTTGCATGGCGTCTTGCCAGGGGCCGAAGTGGGGCAGGCGCTCGTGAATGAAATGATCAAGCACTTGCAGGGCTTGGGCGCGGGTGACGGCCCAGCCAAATCCTTCTAAGGATCCGAAGTGATGGCCGTAGTGTTGCCTAACTTTTGCGATGACAGCCTGGGTAATGGCATCGGGGGAAAAGGTGAGGGGCCGAGGATAGCGCATTCCCGGTTTGGGAGGATGGCGGTTCTCCCGGTCGTAGTTCCAGCGCCCCCCCAGGGGCTTGGGGCCGTCCATGAGAATGCGGAAGCGTCTTCGCCCTTCGCGGTAAAAGTCTTCCAGGAGCAGGCGCTTGCGGCCTGAGGCCCAGTCGATAAATTGACGAGTACTCCAGAGGAAGTGGTTGTTTTCCACAACCAAGAGGGGGCAGGGGAGGGTGGATCTCAGATTTTCCACCTCCTCCCGGATGGGAATATCAGCTGGCTGCATGAGGCGGATCTGCTGCAGTTGATGTTGCTTGGCCCAGGTTTGCAGGGGCTCGGCATAGCTGTCGGCTTCCACGTAGGTGACTGGGTAGCCCCGCTGTTGCAGTTCTTGGGCAAAGTGGCGCATGGCCGACCAGACCAGCACCAATTTCTGCTGATGGTGGTTGCGGGAGCTGGCCCACCGGTGAGATTCGATGAGAATGACGGGAACTCGGTCTGGGGATAGGGTCGAGAGGGAAGCGAGGGCGGATTGCTGTGGGTGGAGTTGATCCGCAAGGATCCAAACCCCTTCTGGGCCGGCAGATGGAGCGATCATGGGATGCTGAAGCTCTCGGCTATGGGAGGAGCGCTGAGAATGACACAGGTTGAGTTTAGCTCTGGGGGGCAAGGCCAGGTGGCAGTTGCAAGGGATCCCAATGTCTGCTGAATCTCTGCGGATTGTTTTCAAAGCATGAACGGTACAGACGAGGAGAGAGAGACATTGCCGGAGAGACCCCACAGGCCGGGGATCCCTTTCCTGCGGTGGTGGGCCGGGCTGGGGATGGTGGCCCTGCTGCTGCTGGTGATCTGGAATTGGACGGATCCCTTGCCGCCAGCCTGGGATGAGGCGCAGCATTTGTTGCAGGCGCAGGCGTTTGGGCTTCACCTGCAGCGGTTTCGCTGGGATGGGCTGTGGGGGCAGCAGTTTTTGCATTTGAACCAGCGCTACCCCCCTTTGGCCTATTGGCTGGGGATCCCCTTGGCGGCTCTGCATCCCTTCAGCCGGGCGGACGGGCAGTTGCTCAACTTGGTGTTGCTGGGGGTGCTGGTTCTGGCAACGCAGCGGCTGGGACAGCGGGTCTATCGCTCTGGGGAAGTGGGCTGGCTGGCGGCGGCGTTGGTGCTCCTCTATCCGGGGATCACGGCTTTGGCCCACGTGTACATGTTGGAGTTGCCGCTGGTGGTGGCGGTGACGCTGGCGTTTTGGGCGCTGTGGGCCTATGGGGAGAAGCCTTCCTGGTGGGGGGCGGTGGGGGTGGGGGCGGGGGTGGCGGCGGTGCTGCTCACCAAGTGGACGGGGGTGCTGTTTTTGCTGTTGCCTTTGCTGGGGATCCCGCTGTTGCCGGGCAAGAGGATCCCTTGGTTGGTGCGGCTGGCCCATCTGACCTTGGGCATGGGCGTGGCGCTGCTTTTGTGCTGGCCCTGGTATGGGGCCAATTGGCTGTTTGTGCTCAGCAATGGCTGGGCTTACGCCGAGACTGCCCACTACTACATCACTTGCCCAGCGGGATCCCTGTGCTGGTGGACTGCCTACTTGCGCCTTTTGCCCCTGCAGATGAGCCCTTTTTTGTGTGGGTTGCCGCTGCTGAGCGGGTGGGGATCCCTGGACAGGCGAGAGGCAGTCTTGTGGGCCACCTACGGTTCCGGCTACCTTCTCTACACCCTGGTGGACATCAAAGATGTGCGCTTCACCCTACCCCTGCTGCCTCTCTTGGCCGTGTTATCAGCAGGCGGGATCCAAAAGGCTTGCCGGTGGTTGGAGGAACGCTGGGGTGCGTGGGCTTTGCAAAGGGGAGTCTGTACAGGGCTAGTTCTGGGCTGCTTGGCCTTGGCCAATTTGGGTCGGCCCCTCACCCCAGGGGTGGCCCCTCTGTGGACGGGGATCCAGATGCGCTGGCAGGGGAAGCACCCCACGCAGGAGCTGACCCAGTGGATCCAATCCTTGATCCAGCCAGGTTTGACCACCACGCTGGGAGTTCTCCCCAATACAGAGCTGATCTCTTCCGAAACCCTCACCTACTTGGCGGCTCTTCAGCGCTGGCCGGTTACATTCCGCGCTGCCGGGCAAACCCCCTGGCCGGAGCTGGAGCTATCCTTGCTGGATGGGTTTGTGGATGCCGAAGGGGAACAGGGAATTATTGGCCCTTATGGCCCGACTAAGGAGCAGATCCGGCAGCACCTGCGCAGCAGCCCAGACTGGCGACAAGATCCGGCGGTGGAGTTGCCTACGGTGGGTCGGCTGCACACTTACTTCCCTCGCTTTTCAAAGGTGACGGTACAGGAGTGGCCTCTGGAAGCTGGGGAGGTGGAGCTGGTGGAGGTTGAGGCGCTGTCGGAGCTGGGGATCCCGGCCTGGAAGTTGCGCTGGCAAGGCCCAGCTCAGAACTTGGCCCAGACGCTGGTTTGGGCGCGGCTGGAAGATGGGCAAGGACGGGTTTTGGAGAAGCGGGCCTGGGTGCTGGGGCAGAATCGCCTGCAGCTCAACTCAACAGGCGGCTGGCTGGTGGAAGAGATCTTGACGCTGCCCACAACCGACTTCCCAAGAGGTGGCCTTCTCCACCTGGAATGGCAGTCGCCCAAAGGGATCCGCCATTCCCTACACCAATCCTGGAGAGGATCCCTGTCGAGCTTCCCGAAGGAAGGCCCCTTCCTTGTAACGGATCCCTTGTTTCCTCTCCGCGAGGCGGCCAGAGCTGCTGCCGCTGGGGATCTGCAGGCCCTCTCCCTTTATCTCAATGCCTGGACAACCCTGCAATACCCGACTTTTTTGACGGATCCAGATCGCATCCTGGTACGGCAACTGCTGGAGGGGGAACGGCAACAGGCTGCTGCCCAAGGCCAACCGAGCCAGCAAATCCAGAGCCACTACCAACTGGGCTTGATGTTGGCGGCGCTGTTACAACCAGAAGCAGCTCAGTTGCATTTTCAACAGATCGTCGAGCTGGATCCGGAAGACGAGTGGGCGCGGGCTTACCTGGGGTTTTTGCGAGTATTGTTCACTCACGACTTTGAGGGGATCCGGGGGTTGCGACAAGAGCTCTCGGCTGTGCTTCAGCCTCTTTGCCAGAAAACAGTTCAGGATTGGGACTTGAATTGGATTTGTGCTGCTCTTTAGCCACAAAGTCCAGCTCCATTTGCGAAACCTGGGAAAGAAGAAAGTCGGCAAAAGCTTTGGCCACCACCGAAAGACGCTTAGAGCGCAAATAGACCAAATACCAGAACCCCCGAATGGGAAACTCTTCCACATCCAAAATAGCCAGATGATGCTGCCACCCCCCCAAGGCCAACACATGCTGAGACAAAACCGAAATGCCCAATCCACCCACAATGCCCTGGCGAATGGCTTCGCTGCTGCCTATCTCCATGCGGATGTTGAGTTTCAGGTTATGCTTCTCAAAAAGCCGCTCTACAGCCATGCGGGTGCCGGAGCCGGGTTCACGGGCTAAAAAAGGTTCTTGGGCAATGCGCGCCAGAGGGATCCCCTTTTGGCCCACCAGGGGATGATGAATGGGGGCCATCACCACCAAGGGATTTTCCAGAAAAGGTTGCGCCACTACGTCCAGATCTTCTGGCGGCATCCCCATCACGTAGAGATCGTCCATGTTGTTGCTCATCCGCTCCAAAACCTGCTGGCGGTTGAGCACCCTAAGAGCTACGTCGATGCCGGGATACTGCTGACAAAATGGCCCCAGCAGACGGGGTATAAAGTATTTGGCAGTGGTGACCACTCCAATGCTCAGCCGTCCCTGCTTTAGCCCCTTCAGGTCGGCAAGGGTCATCTCGAATTGATTCAATTGTTCAAAAATCTTCTCGCAGGTTTGGTGTAAAGCTTGCCCCGCTTCGGTGAGATACAGCCGCTTGCCCACCTGTTCAAACAACGGTAACCCCACGGCTTTGCTCAATTGCTTGATCTGCATGGAAATCGTGGGTTGGGTCAGGTAGAGCTCTTCGGCAGCGCGGGTAAAGCTCAGGTGGCGGGCGGCAACCTCGAAGATTTGCAGTTGATGCAGGGTAATGGCCTTCATGGACAATCAAGAAAAGCTAAAGGTTTACTACTAAATCATAAGCGCTAATCTATGCCTTTTGGCGAGATCCCCATGAGAGCCTGGCTGACGGTCACAGTGGCGGAAGGGGCAAAACCGAAGAGCAACCCCCTACCACTCGGACTTAAGGTAGAGATCGACCAAGGGATTGCGCCGGTCTGGGCACAGGCGGCTGTTTTTTTCCAATAGCCGCTCTCTGGGCAGGAGAAGAGTACGATCGCAGACATTCTCGTGGAGCATGCCTCTAACCCCCAAAACCCTGAACTTTGCTGAAT
>NZ_JANSIM010000177.1:0-4367 GCF_047502655.1 Synechococcus sp. R5-12
GACCCTACGGGTACAGTGCGGGGCTCCTGCAATTTCTAGCTGAATGCAAGTCCGGATCCCTGAATCTCTACAGGATGCCAAAGCCTCAGTTCTACAAAGTGGCGCTCTATCAGCCTTTGGCTGGATAGGGGACTCTTCGCCTTAACTGGGCCTTAACTAGGGCCAGACTCTTGTACCGAAACCTCCCTTTGGACCCTTCTTCCCCTGCAAGGGTCTAAGTATTCGAGAACACCTATTCTTACACACAAAAGCTTCGAGACAAGTTCAGAGAGAAATGCCTCTAGGCAAGAAAGGCTACCTGAGATTCTGCCGACAGGCGTCTTTAGGAGGGCCGTATTCAGCGGGAAGATTCACAAACGTCGGCAGCGTTGGCATCTGGAGGGAGTTGCTCTATATTAAATCAGCTAGCATATTCGATATTTGCCAGAATTTAAGTTATTGTGAGAGCTGACATGCCATCCAATTGGTCAGACATCCATCCTCTCAATCCTGGGCAAGGGTTGGGTTCAGCCCAGTCTGCGCCTTCCCATTGGAATGAGCGCCACAGGGGAGAAGGCTCTCATGCCGAGTATGAGAGGAACGGATCTCAGACCAGAGCGGCGGATTGTCCAGAGGACTTCATGCCGAGCAAGACCGCAAACGCAAAGATTAAGGTAGTAGGCGTGGGGGGTGGGGGTGGCAACGCGGTCAGTCGGATGGCGGCCAGCAACCTTGTGGGCGTCGAGTTTTGGAGCGTCAACACCGATGCGCAGGCCCTTGCCCAGTCCTCGGCAGTGAACCGCTTGCAAATTGGGCAGAAGCTGACTCGAGGCTTGGGTGCAGGTGGTAACCCGGCCATTGGCCAGAAAGCTGCAGAGGAATCCAGCGAAGAAATATCGGCAGCCATCAAAGGGGCAGATCTGGTCTTCATTGCCGCCGGCATGGGGGGAGGCACGGGCACGGGTGGAGCACCCGTCATCGCCCAAATTGCCAAAGCCAGTGGTGCCCTGACGGTGGGAGTGGTGACACGGCCTTTTTCCTTTGAGGGCAAACGCCGCAGCAAGCAGGCCGAGGAAGGGATCCAAGCGCTGCGGGAGGCAGTTGATACCCTGATTGTAATTCCCAATGACAAGTTGCTTTCGGTGATCTCCGAGCAAACCCCTGTCCAAGAGGCTTTTCGCGTTGCTGATGATGTGCTGCGGCAGGGGGTGCAGGGCATCTCGGATATCATTCTCATTCCCGGCATGATCAATGTGGATTTTGCCGATGTGCGCAGCGTGATGGCCGATGCCGGCTCTGCCTTGATGGGAATTGGCATGGGATCCGGCAAGTCCCGCGCCCGCGAAGCCGCCATTACCGCTGTATCTTCGCCGCTTTTGGAAACCTCCATCGAAGGGGCTAAAGGTGTCCTCTTCAACATTACCGGTGGGCCGGATTTGTCCTTGCATGAGGTCACGGTGGCTGCCGAGATCATCGCCGAGGCAGTGGATCCCGAGGCCAACATCATCTTCGGCACCGTCCAAGACGAGCGCATGCAGGGGGAAGTGCGCATCACGGTCATCGCCACCGGTTTCCAAGAGAAAGCCCGTCCAGCCACCATCCCTGCTGCAACCAAAGTTTCTGCCTCCAACAAGTCGGGGGTTCCTAAGCCCACTCCCACGGGCTCTGGGCTGCCGCCTCGACAGCCTCCGGAGCCTGAGCCGCCGATGTCTGGAGGCTTAGATATTCCCGAGTTCTTGCGCCGCCGACGGCCCCCTTCGTAGGGTAGGGTGAAGGTATGCTGGTATCTTGGTGCCGGTTGTTGAGGGTGGGGAGTGCTTTGGGGTTAGGCCATGAACATTGTTGTCTTGGCGGGGGGGCGTTCGGCAGAACGTCAAGTCTCTTGGGTAACGGGTAAAGCCTGCAAACGGGCTTTGGAGGACCTGGGCCATCGGGTCAAGGTAATCGACCCAGATAGGGATCTGCCTCTGCGCCTTTGGCAGGAACGGCAAGCCGGCTGCGACTTCGTTTGGATTGCCTTGCATGGCCCTGGTGGCGAGGATGGGGTGGTACAGGGAATGCTGGACTGGCTGGGCCTGCCCTACCAGGGATCCGGGCCGCTGGCCAGTGCTCTGGCCATGGATAAGCTGGTCTCCAAGCAGATCTTTCGCGCCGCGGGGATCCCTACCCCCGATTGGCAGGTTTGGGACGACCAAAGCCCCCTCACTTGGGCTGACTGTGCGGCAGAGTTGGGATCCCCACTGGTGATTAAGCCCAGCAACAACGGCTCGACGGTGGGCATCAGCATTGTCCGGGATGAGAGGTCATTTGCTCAGGGGCTGGAGTTGGCCCGCTCAGTCTCGTCGCGGATTTTTCTGGAGCGCTATGTTCCCGGAAAGGAGATCACCCTCTCGATCTTGTCCGGCCAAGTTCTTCCGGCCATTGAGATCATCCCCGCCCAAGGCGACTTCTACGACTACGAAGCCAAGTACGCACCCGGTGGCTCGCGGCATTTGATCCCCTGTTCCCTCAGCCCGGCAGGGTTGGCCCGCTGTGAGGCGGCAGGTCTGAAGGCCTACCAGGCGTTGGGGTGCGAAGGCTTGGCGCGGGTGGATCTGCGGGTGGATCCCGAGGAAAATCCTTGGGTGTTGGAGGTGAATACACTGCCCGGCATGACCCCCACTTCCCTCTGTCCCGATGCGGCGGCAGCTCTGGGGTGGACGTTCACCGAGTTGGTGGAGCGAATGCTGCAGGATGCCTTGCAAAAAGCCCAATTGACCGGATCCCGGCATCCTCAAAGTTCATCGGCGACTCTCGGCAACGCTCCCTGAGGCTTTTCCCAAGACAAGAACAAGAACCTTTACCCAGCTCTTTCAGAGAAGGGCAACCAGCAAAAGAATCACCCCAATTCCAACAATCAGTACAGCTCCCCCCAGCCACACCCAGGAGATGCGGGACCTGCTGCCTATGTCGGTTTTCCCGACAGGATTCTCCGGCGCAGGTTCAGGCTTTGAGTTGACCGAATCCGGGGCAACAACTGTCAGATCCTGCAGTAGGCGATCGCCTTTTTTTTCCAACAGAACTGTGGTTTCTTCTGAGGCCAGCAGCGGGTTCAACAAGGGGGCCGTTTGCTCCCACTCGTATTCAGAATGTCCCGACTCACGCCCGTACACCGTGACCTGCTCCAAGCCGGGCAAGCCCAACGCCCTGAGCTCCGCCTGCACCCGTTCCATGAGATGGGGGTAGTCCACTCGAGCCAGGGGGGGCCGATTCAGGAGAACGTGTAGATGACCTTGGCGGCGTTTGACCGCAATTCTGACCGGGGCAGCCAACCGAGCCTGCAACGCTTGGGCAATCTCAGCTTCGGTCATGGGGCAACATCCAAGGCATGCGAGTTAATTCTAATACAATCCTAGGGCAACGATGCAGAGGGTTACGGGGCCTCGGGGTAGAATGGGATGCGCATGGGCGAAGAAATGCCGGGTCTCGACAGAGCAGAGCGTTCATCTTTTTCTCTCGCCGGATCCCTAGCTGGAAGTTCTATGCAGGAAAAAACCATTGTCCGCGATTATTTCAACTCCGTTGGCTTCGAGCGCTGGCGGCGCATTTATGGTGAAGAAGAAGTCAATTTCGTCCAAAAAGACATCCGCCTTGGCCATGCCCGCACGGTAGAGACGGTGTTGCAGTGGTTGGGGGATCCCTCGGGTTTACGCATTTGTGATGCCGGATGCGGGGTGGGCAGCCTCAGTTTGCCCTTGGCCGCCAGAGGGGCGCAGGTGTTCGCCAGCGACATCTCGGAACAAATGGTGAACGAAGCACGCCGCCGCCAGCAAATGGAGTTGGGATCCACAGACAACCCCCAATTTTGGGTCTCGGATCTGGAGGAATTGACAGGGGAATACGATGTCGTCATCTGCCTCGATGTGATGATCCACTACCCTGAAGCCGAGGCCCTGCGCATGCTAAAGCACCTGACCCGCCTGGCTCGGTCCCGCCTGATCTTCAGTTTTGCCCCCAAAACCCCCTGGCTGACGCTGCTGAAGAAAGTGGGAGAGTTCTTCCCCGGCCCCAGCAAAACCACCCGCGCCTATCAACACCGAGAGGCGACCTTGGTGAGCCAATTAACCGAATGGGGCTGGAAAGTGCAGCAGCGACAAACCATTCGCAGCCGCTTCTACTTTGCTTGGCTCCTCGATCTGGTTCGGTGACACTCGATCTGGTTCGTTAAACGGGAATGAAACATTTTCGTCTAGCTCCCCTCTCCCTCTGGCAGCGAGGCTGGGAGTAGGGGCAGCAGCGTGGAATGCTTGGGGAGTGTCTCAATCTAGTTTAAAAATGACTATAACGATCAGCTGAGGTTATCCAGTTGCTGATACATTTACGCTGAACACTGCTGAACATCACTGTTC
>NZ_JANSIM010000178.1:0-9755 GCF_047502655.1 Synechococcus sp. R5-12
GCCCGCTCCGTACCGCTTAGCGGTCGGAGCCGGGTAGTTTACGTCCTCCGCCATTGCCTCGACTCGCATTCCCTATCGGGATCCCTTTGGGGCTGTTCGGGATCGCTTCCAGGCGCTGCGGCAGGAGTGGATGTTTTTGCTCGAGCAGAAACGGTTGGGGTTGTGGGAGCACAGCCAATGGATGGAGCAAATAGAGCGGGTGCAGGGATCCCTGGCGGCCTTGGCAGCGGATCCCACCCCGGAAGCCCTGGAACAAGCCCGTCAGCAACTGGGCAACTTGAAAACCAATCTTGCCACTTGGATGCGGCTGGAATCTCTGCGCAACCCCTATCGAGTTCAAGTTTGGGGCAACCGTCTCGCGGCTTTGGAGATGATGCTGCGCTACGGAGAGCAAACCCTGATGAGGGCATGAAGCTCCCCTCTTGCGGGATGGGGATCCCATCTATCCCCAGAACTTCCCCAGAACCGAAAAAAACTGTTATGGGGTATCTTTCGGCATTTCCTCTGCGGGGTCAGGCCCTGTATCCGGCTCCTTGAGGAGAGCAGAGTCCTCAGGGCTGGGCAAGGACTCTGTCCTGCTGGCGCGAACCGCTTCCGGGGAGGTTTCTGGCTCCTCGTCATCGCTACGCGACGCTTCTGGGAACCCGTCAGCAGTGTGTGGCGCTGAAGCGGGCTGAGCAGCAACAGGTTCAGGAGCAGAAGGAGGAGGTGCAGCTGGGATCCCGGCTTCTTCTGCAGGAACAACCGCAGGTGGCTGAGCAGCTTCTTTTTCCTTTTGCTGTTCGTAGCGGCGACGTTTGTTGCCCTCATCCACCAGCACGTACACCAGGCTGAGGAGAGAGAGCCCTGCTGTTCCAACCAAAACCCAGAGTAAGTTGTTGTCTATGGTCATGGGGTGAGCCCCGTCAAACGCTGCTGGCGATGGAGGGATATTGCTCCTTAAGGCTTGATCTTACCGTTGAAGCCGCTCTGCCAAATCCTTCTGCCAAATCTTAAAGATTGGAAAGGTTGGGTTCACAGTTTTGTTGTTTTGTGTGTCATGCGCTATCTCAAGTTCTACAAGCCCTATGGCGTGCTCACCCAATTCACCGACCGAGAGGGACGGCCCACCCTCCAGTCTTTTATCCCGGTGCCCAGGGTTTATCCGGTGGGGCGACTGGATCGCGACAGCGAAGGGCTGCTCCTGCTGACCGATGATGGTCGCCTCAATGCCCGCTTGATCGATCCCAAGTTCGGCCATGAGCGCATCTACTGGGTTCAGGTGGAAGGGATCCCCACCCCCCAAGCCCTGCAACAGCTGCAACAGGGGCTGATCATCCAAGGGCGAAAAACGCGCCCGGCCCAGGTTAAGGTCTTGGCTGAGGAACCCACCCTGCCGCCACGGGATCCCCCCATTCGCTTTCGCCGCTCCATCCCCACCACCTGGCTGGAACTGACGCTGCGGGAGGGTCGCAATCGCCAGGTGCGCCGCATGACTGCCGCTGTTGGGATCCCAACTTTGCGGTTGGTTCGGGTTGGACTGGGGCCCCTCTCTCTGGCGGGGCTTGCTCCCGGCCAGTGGCAAGATCTCAGCGAGGCAGAACTGGCCCAGCTACGGCAATATTGTTTTCCGTGACGTACTCCCGACTCCGACTGCTAGGTAGTACGGAGCAGGCTTCTCGCCTCAACGGGTAGCTATCGCAAGAACCCTCAGCGAGCAGACACAGGATGTCTCACCGCGTAGCTGCACCAGATTCCAACAAAGCTGTTCTGTACAGCTAGGTTGACCACAGCACAAAGACCGCCTTTCATCCCGACCCTCATGCTGATGCATAGAGGGCGAGGCTTCCCAGCGGACTAGCTAAACCATTGATTTTCTGACCCATTGCAGTTATTTCAAGTTAGATTAAGACGCTTCCTATTCGCTCGGCAGTGAGGAGCTGGGAAGCAAGACAACGGAACAGTTTTACTCCCTCTTAAATGACTATAAACTAGGACACTGCATCCACACCTAAGACGTTGAACGCACAGGGCCGGAAGGCTTTTCTCCGTAGCTTAGGCGTTTCACCCTAACCTGAAATGACCATAACTTAACTCACATTGATCATTACTGAGCATTTGATCACTACATTGTTAATGATTGCCCTATGATTGCCCTTGTTCCCAATTGTTCTTGAGCCCACTCAGTCGGGCATGAGGGCGTGGGCGCGCTTGCCACCATTGGGGTAGAGAAGGGCCCGCTTGGGGCCGTGGATGGGATCCTCGACGATAATCGTCTGGTCGCGGCTGGCCCCCAGAGAAACAATGGCAATCGGCACCTGCATCAACTGTGCCAAAAACTTCAGGTAATCATGGGCTTCGGGGGGCAAGTCTTGGATGGAGCGGCAATCTTTGGTGGAACATTTCCAGCCCGGCAGGGTTTCGTAGATGGGTTTGCACTGGGCGAAAACCCGGGCATCGCTGGGAAAGTGACGAATTTCCCGCCCCTGGTACTCGTAGGCCACGCACACCTTGATCTCATCCAAGCCATCCAGCACATCCAGTTTGGTGATGGCCAGGCAGTCTAGGCCATTGATTCGCACCGCGTAGCGCCCAATTACCCCGTCAAACCAGCCGCAGCGCCGTTGTCGCCCTGTGGTGGTGCCAAATTCAGCACCGGTTGCCCCCAGGTACGCCCCGATCTCATCTTTGAGCTCGGTGGGGAAAGGGCCTTCGCCAACGCGGGTGGTGTAGGCTTTGGCCACCCCGATCACCCGGTCAATGCTGGTGGGGCCGATCCCAGCGCCAATACAAGCGCCACCGGCAATGGGATGGGAGGAGGTGACGTAGGGGTAGGTGCCGTAGTCGAGATCCAACAGGGTGCCTTGAGCCCCTTCAAACAGGATGTTCTCCCGATCTTCGATGGCTTGGGTGAGAAGCAGAGCAGCGTCGGTAACATAGGGGCGCAGCCGCTCGGCATAGGCCAGGTATTGCTCGATAATTGGCTCGGGATCCAAGGGCGGCAAGTTATAGATCTTTTCCAGCAAGACATTTTTGTAGGGAATGGCCCAACTGAGGCGCTCCCGCAGCTGGTCAGGGTACATCAAGTCCACGACGCGAATGCCCATGCGCTCGGCCTTGTCGGCATAGGTGGGGCCAATGCCCCGGCCGGTGGTGCCCAGCCGGTAAATGCCACGCCGCTCCTCTTCTGCGATGTCAATGACCCGGTGGTAGGGCAGGGTGACGTGGGCCGTTTCGGCAATGAACAGGTTGTCGGTGGAAATGCCCAATTGATGCAGTTGGTCGATCTCGGCCAGCAGAACCTCGGGATCGATCACCGTGCCGCTGGCGATGATGCAGCGTTTGTCGGGGTAGAGAATGCCAGAGGGGATCAAGTGTAGCTTGAAGGTTTGGCCCCCCACCACCAGGGTATGCCCTGCATTCACCCCACCTTGATAGCGGACGACCACATGGGCCTTTTCACTGAGGAGGTCGGTGATCTTCCCTTTTCCTTCATCGCCCCACTGGGCACCGACAACCACGACGTTTGCCAAGAGCTTCTCCTACAGTCCGTAGATGGCACAAAAAATCCCCTTTGCGGGGGTTGCTGCACTAATCTACCGCATCGCTCCGGGCGATGTTGAGAGATCAGGACAAAAAGATTAACAATCGATTAACTTTTCTCCGGCAGGGGACAACGTGGAGATGGGCGGGATCCCCGAACCCTCTGGCAAGCCAACAGAGATTCCCCAGTTGCCCTCGCCTTCAGCTCCCCGGCTTGAACAGGCCAATGGCCGTGACCTGGTTGGATCCCACCTCAAAGGCAAAGGCCAGGCCCAGGGCATCGTAGTTGACGTAGTAGCGGTCGTCGCGCAGATATTCTCGGCTTCCCTTGGGATAGGGTACCACCTCGTTGTAGCCGTTCTCGCCGGGCCCGCCGTAAACGGCGATCACTTCCGAATAGGTGGAGCCGATGCGGATCCCTTCGCCGGTCATGGCTTCCGGGTGGGTGGTGTAGATGCGGTTGGCGAAAAAGCTATCCACAATGCCCGGATGACGGTAGGTGAAGAGGATGTAGTCTTGTAGGTAAAAGATCTTCAAGTCGCTGTTGGGCTGAAACACATTGGCTCCAGAGGCCGCTGGGATCTGATCGACATTGCCCAGCAGGTGGGTATCCACGTTGCGGGTATCCATGCCCAGCTCAAAGCGACCGACTCGACCCTCTTGCACCAGCACTGTAGGCCGTGGGGGCAGGGCAGGTCGCCGGGGGGGCAAGGCCAGCGCTTGCAGGCCGGCATTCAGCCAAGCATTGTCATCTCCTTCCACGGTCTGCAAGGGCACCAGACCCCGCTCCAAAGAGCGACCATCCCCTGTTTTCCAGGTGGCCACGGCCAGTTCCACCGCCGCGCCGGAGGGAAGGGCAAAGAAGCGGGTTTGTCGTTCGCTGCCCTGGGTGGGCTGCCCCAAAATGAGGGTGCTGCCGCTGGCTCCCAACTGGGCAGCCAGGAGGGTGGCCCCCTGGCGGGTGTTGCCATCCACCAGAACGGCCAATGGGATCCCGGCGGCAATGGGCAGATTTTCGCTGTTCCAGAGGGTGGGCTGCCCAAATCGGTCTTCGGTAATCAGCAGCGGCTGGACGGAGCGGGGCAGAAATAGGCGCGCCACATCGGCCACCACTTGGGGGTCGTAGCCCACAGCTCCGCGCAGGTCGAGGACAATGCCCTGGCTGTAGTCTTGGGTGTAGAGGGTTTGGCGGATTTGCTGAGCTGTGGCCGGGGTGAGATCCGGCACAGCCAAGTAAACCTGGCGCGGGCCGATCCCGCGGGCTTGTACGGGAGGACGGGGACGGTTGAGCAAGTCCTTGAAAGCTTGCGGATCCCAGAAGCGATCGGCGGGATCCCCATACTCCCGCAGGATCTCTTGAATGAACTCGTACTCCACCTCAATGGGGGGGCGGGGATCCCCGTAGCTTCGGGCCAACAGGCGGGTGTAGAGGTCGTTGTAACTGACTGCGGCAGCTTGGTTGCCTGCACCCAAGGACTCGTTGATGAACAATCCCACCAGATGGCGGAGATCCAGCCCGACCGGCTCACGGGGAGGCGAAGGGGCTGCCGGGATCCCTGGATCGGGAAACGAACCTTGGGGATCCGAGGGCATGATGGGCACAGGAGGCAAGGCCGATTGGCCCACAGCGCTGCCGGGCGAGATCCCGGCGATCAGGGTGAGGATCCCCCAAGCCCCAAGTACGCGCGCAAATCCCTTCATGGCAGCCTGCCCTCTTGCAGATGTTGCGAATAGGATAAACCCTAAACGCTCCCCTTTGCCACTGCCAGCAGTGGTAGATATCTATTTTTTGCGACTTGGAACACTAGGGGCTGCGCCCCCTTGCTTTTGAAGGAAATGCCCTCAGCCAGAAAATCCCCAGCGCATTCACTTGCCTTTTTTGTCCTTTTTGCTCGGCTTGGGCTTTTCTGCTGCCGGGATCTCTGTAGCGGTCTCTGCCGCTTTCTCCTCAACTGGGAGCGTTGCCTCTGCCGCAGAGGCTGAGACGGTTTCAGCAGGGGATGCTTCTACAGCCTTTTCTGTAGCTGGCTCGGCTTCCGCAGCTGCAGCTTCTCCATCCGTTTCCGCCCCCGTAGCCGTCTCTGATGAGGATTCAATTGCCTCAGGGATCCCGGATACCTCTGCTTCTGGCTCATCGGCCTCAAACTCGGCCTCTGGCACTTCAACCCTCTCCTCTGAGCCTGCCAAAGAAGTAGGTGCCTGGGTTGGATTCCCCTCGCTATCGACCCAGTTGACCGTGGTCTGAGACTTCAGCCAAGCCATCACCTTGTCGGTCAGCAAGCCTTCATAGACGGCTTGGCGTACTCGTTCCCGATCCAGCTTTTGGCCTTGCTGGGCATAGGCCGCCATCACCTCTTCCACTTCCACGTCCAACTCCGTAGAGCCTACGGCAATTTGCTCTTGCCGAACGATGGCGCTCAGGGCCAAGGTGCGCCGCAGCCGGTCGATGGCTTCGGGTCGGTGGCGCTCTTTCAACTGGTTAAGGGTTTCAGGCGGCAGTTGGGACAGGAGCTTGCGGATCTCGCCTGGCGTGACCCCTTGCTGCTGTTGCAGCGAGTGAAGGCTTTGGGATAGCAGTTGCGTCGTTTCCTGCTCGACTAGGGTCTCGGGCAGATCCACCTCGGTAGTCTCCAAGATGGCGTTGAGGATGGCGGTTTCGAGGTTCTCCTCAGATTGTGTCAGGGCATCCTGTTCAAGGCGCTTTTGCAAGTGCTCCCGCAGTTCGGCCACCGTTTGGAAGCTGCTGATCTCTTGCACAAAGGCATCATCCAATTCGGGCAGCTCCTTGGCCTTGATCTCCCTCAGGCAGACAGTGAAGGTAACCGTTTTCCCGGCCAACTCTTTTCTGAAGTAGTCATCGGGGAAGGTGGCTGCGATCTCCTTGGTTTCGTCGAGCTGCATGCCCACGATGCCCGCCACAAAACCGGGGATGAAGTTGTCTTCCTTGAGTTCCAGCTGGAAGTCCTGGGTGGTCATCTCGTCGAGGGGATTGCCTTCTGCATCGCGGGCTGCAAAATCGATCACCACCACATCCCCCAACTGAGCAGGCCGATCTTCTACCGGCAAGAGGGTGGCCCGCTGATCCCGCCATCGGTCGATGAGCTGGTCAATTTGCTCAGGCTTGACGTCAACACGGGTTGCCGTAACGGTCAGCCCTTTGTATTGGCCAACGCGGGCTTCGGGGTACACCTCAACATATCCTGAGAAGCTGAAGTCTGCTTCGGGGTTGAACTGAGCCAAGAGCTGACCCACCTCATCATCCAGCTCGAACCGACTGATGGGGGTGAGCTGAGCTTCCTTGAAAGCCTGTTGAATGGCCTCGCTGATCAGGTCATCCACAGCACTGGCCATGATGCGCTCGCGGCCCACCTGCCGCACAACAAGATTGCGGGGGGCCTTGCCCTTGCGGAATCCCGGAATTTGGATATTCTGCTCCAGTTGACGCAAGGTTTTTTCGTAGGAGCGCTTCACCCGGTCGGCTTCTACCACGATTTTGAGACCGACCCGGCTGCCAGGGCGTTTTTCTTGGATAACCTGCATAGGAAGTATGAGCTAGGGAGAGGGGCAAGTAGAAGTTCAATTCTACCTCAACGGCCTGTGGGTCAACCTGGAGATTCTAGGCAGGGGATCCCTCAGTGGCCACTTCTTTTACGTCCTGGATGTCTTCTTGGGGTTCGGCGCGCTTGCTGGGGGGCAGTTGCTTCACTTTGGCTTCCAGCTCCACCACCATTTCCTTGAGTTCGGTGATGGTGACTTCCTTCTCCTGCAGTTGCCGATTTTTTTCCCGGGCTTCGATGCTGAACTGTACGCGCATCCAGAGGCTATACAGCCAGGCGAGGGCGGCCCCAATCCCGGCAGATGCCAGAAGTTCCATCACCAGAGGGCTTTCAACGCTGACGCCGGGGGCAAAAGTAACCGTGACCGGGGTGGCGTTTTGCATGGCAAAGAGGGCAATGGCCAGGAGGGCTGAAAACAAGATCAGGTAGTTGAACAGTCGCATCGTTTTTCTCCTCGAAGGGATCCACTACGGCTTGCCAGCACCAGGATACTCATAAACGGGGATCGGTTTCTTAGAAAAACCAGCCATAACTGTGTAAGCCTTTGCCCAGAAAGTTCACCCCCAGATAACACACCCAAACCACCCCAAAGCCTAAGCTGGCCAAGAGGGCGGGGCGTCTGCCTTGCCAGCCTTTGGTGATGCGGGCGTGCAAATAGGCGGCAAAGACCAACCAGGTAATCAAGGCCCAGGTTTCTTTCGGATCCCAGCTCCAGTAGGTACCCCAGGCTTCGTTGGCCCAAACGGCGCCGGCAATAATGCCGATGGTGAGCAGGGGGAACCCCAGCCCGATCAGCCGGTAGCTGGTGTTGTCCAAGATTTCTGCCAGGCTCAGCCGTTGCCAGGGGATCCCTTCTGGGGCCGGTTGGGGAGGGAGCTCAGCCGACGAGGGGGCAGGACGGGGGGAGCGGAGGCCGGCGTAGGCCAGTTCTGAAGCCGGGGAAGGCAGGGTGGCTTCCGCCCATTCGGGATGGGTCTGGGGTTGGGGAGGGCGAAATTGCAGGCCGAGGGAGTTGCCCTTGAGATGCACTTCCTGACCGCGAGTGACGATGAGAAAGCTGATGGAGAGAAGGGATCCCACCAGCAGCGCCGCGTAGGCCAGCAACATCACAGTCACGTGCATCATCAGCCAGTTGGATTGCAAAGCCGGCACGAGGGGCTGGGCTACCTGCATATCTTCCGGCAGCACCAAGGCAGCAAAGGCTACGATCCCGGTTACAACTGGGGCGGTCATGACCCCCACCCAGCGGCTGCGGCTCCAGTGGAGGGCCAGCAGGTGCAAAGCGGTGATCCCCCAGGCCAGGAAAAACAAAGACTCGTACAGATTACTCAAGGGGAAGTAGCCTGCATCGATCCAGCGGGCCGTCAACAGGGCGGCCATCGTCAAGTTTGCCCCGATCATCCCCGCTAGGCCCAATTCGGCCAAAAGCTGCACCTGGGGAAAAGCTGCCCCACCCCAGTAGAACAGCATGGCCCCCAGAGAAATGGCAAACGCCACGTTGTTGAGCAGAGCTTGCCACTGGGCCAGATCCATGCCCGCAAGAGCTGTTATCGCCAACAGAGCCATACACGACCTCAAAAGTGTCTCCGACCCGGCTTGAGCCAGGCCAGTTGATCCCATTCTAGGGCGGGGGAAGGGATCCTCCCCAAAGGACACATGCTGGTAATGTGGGGATGGCTTGTCTGCGGCTCGGCAGGATACAAAGAGCATTGGGATGTAAGGCTCATGCAAGAACACGCGGGAAATGCCAGGTTGAGAAGGTGGGGGTTGTTGAGATGGTGGATCTGTCTGTTGACCGCCCTCGTTTTGGCCTCTTGTGGGGGATCCCCGCCTAAACCCCCGCAGGAACAGCTTCCCCAGCTAGAGCGCGTGCCGGTTCCCCCGGAGATTGCCAAGCTGGATGCCCATTTGCAGTATTGTCGCCCGCAAGTTCAGATCCTCAGCCCCAAGCCAGGTGAGGTGTTGCCAGAGCGGCAGGTAACCGTTCGCTTCGCGGTGCAAGGGTACCCACTTTTCAAAGATCCGCAATTGGGTCTTGGCCCTCATCTGCACGTGGTGCTGGACAACCGGCCCTACATCGCCCATTACGATGCCGATGCTCCCCTCGTTTTCAAGGATTTGGAGCCGGGATCCCATACTCTGCGGGTGTTTGCCGGCAAACCCTGGCACGAGAGCTTCAAAAACTCTGAAGCCTATGCCCAGGTCAGCTTTCACGTGTTAGCTCCCACCCCTGAGTACGTACCACAGCCGCAACTGCCCCTGCTCACCTACAACCGCCCCACAGGCAGCTACGGGGCCGAGCCAATCTTGGTGGATTTCTGGCTGGCCAATGCCCCGGTGCGGGAGAGCCTGTTGAGTGACTTGCCACGGGACTGGCGGATCCGCTACACCCTCAACGGCCAATCCGGCCTGCTGGATCGCTGGGAGTCTTTTTATCTGAAGGGCTTCAGGCCCGGTCGCAATGTGATGGTGCTGGAACTGGTGGACAGCAAAGGGGATCCCATCCGCAATGTGTTCAACAGCGCCGCCCGCGAGATCACCTACACCCCTGGCGGCCAAGACACCCTCTCCAAGCTGGTTCGGGGGGAGCTAAAAGCCGAAGAGGCCCTGGCCATTGTGCAGCCGCAGCCCACACCCACGCCGACTCCGGAACCCACGCCCACTCCTACTCCGACG
>NZ_JANSIM010000179.1:0-1621 GCF_047502655.1 Synechococcus sp. R5-12
GGGGGGGGGCCGGAGATCAACAGTTGGCTACAAAAACTGGACATTCCCTTCAAGTTTGTGGATGGCTTGCGGGTTACCGATGCCGCCACCATGGAAGTAGTGGAGATGGTGTTGGTGGGCAAGGTCAACAAGCAGATCGTCCAGCTCATCAGCTTGGCCGGCGGATCGGCGGTGGGGCTGTGCGGGCGGGATGGCAACTTGATCAAAGCGCGATCCCAGGGCCGGGCAGAGATCGGCTTTGTTGGGGAAGTGAGCAGCATCAACCCCCAGTTGCTGCAAACCCTGTTGGAAGGTGGACAGATTCCGGTGATCTCCAGCGTGGCTGCCGATGAGACAGGCCAAGCCTACAACATCAACGCCGATACGGTGGCGGGAGAACTGGCGGCTGCTCTGGGGGCAGAAAAGCTGATTTTGCTCACCGACACCCCTGGCATTCTCAAAGATCCTCAGGATCGCAGCTCTCTGATTACGTTGCTGGATATCGAGACGGCTCGCCAGTTGATCCAAGCCGGTGTCGTCAAGGGCGGCATGATCCCGAAGGTGCAGTGTTGCATTCGCGCCCTGGCACAAGGGGTGCGGGCGGCCCACATTCTGGATGGGGGATCCCCTCATTCCCTATTGCTGGAGCTGCTGACCGATGCCGGCGTGGGCACCAAGCTGGTTCCTTCTCAATTTGCCGCCCAGTTGGAAGACTGAACAACGGATCCCGCTAAGCTTCCTTGATAAAGCGAAGAATCTCCCGCACATGGCCGAGAAACTGGCTATCCACACTGAGCTGAGCCACAGCTTGGTGGGTCTCCTGGCGCAATTGCCTGTGCTCCAGCTCGTTGCTGGCCCGGAACTGTTCCAGTTGGGCTTTGAGCGCGGCCAGCTCCTGCCGCAGGTAGCGCCGGGTTTCTTCCTCCTGTTGGGCCCAAGAGCCAGGTTTGCCGGGATCCCATTGCTCCTGCAACTGCTCGACTTGGCGTGTCAACTGCTTTATCCGCTCGGCCAACTCGATGGCATCTTCGCGAGGGATCTGGATTTGCCCTTGCAACTGGGCCAAGCGGTCGGCCAAATACTCGTAGCCCCGGATGGCCGGGCGCAGAGCCGTTAACAACACCGCAGCCACGGCGCTGGGGTAGCCAATGGGGGTGACTTGCCCAGCGGCCAAGCCATAGAAAGCCAGAGCCGACAGCCCATGCAGGGCAATGGCCACGCGCAACGACCAGCGGCTGAGCTTTTGTAGGAAAGCCAAGGTTGAATCTTCCACCGGGATCCCTCGTTCCTGAGACACAACCGCCTCCTGCTGAACGGCCTTGGCCTGAAAGTAGAGGTTCCAGGGAAGGGTGACGATCACCACCAGCCACCAAAAGCTGGCGATCCCAATGGCCCAATCGGCCAGCTCCCCAATAGGTAGCCCAAAAGCCCGCAACAGGCCAAACAGGATCCCGCCGCCGATCAACAACAGCAGCCCCGCCACCCAAACTGGGAAAAAGATTTTCGAGTAAGACACGGAGTAAGAGGTTGAGTAAGACATTGCCGGTTTCTCCTCATCAAGCTGCCTACAGCCTGCCCGAACCGAGCGGCCAGAAGCTCGTAAACTACCCGACTCCGACCGCTAAGCGGTACGGAGCGGGCT
>NZ_JANSIM010000180.1:0-4259 GCF_047502655.1 Synechococcus sp. R5-12
CTACACGGCAGGACCGTTGCGGGTGAGTTTTCTGATGGCGGAAGCTTCTGGTCAACCCGGCTCTTCTGGGGCTCAGCAGGCGGGGCGTCCTGAGGGATGACGGATCCACTCCACCCGGCAAGACTGAAGAGCCAACGAGTGCTGATCGGTTTCGACCCAGGGCGCGACAAATGCGGCATTGCTGTGGTGCAGGTGTTTACGCAAACGGAGCTGAAGGTTTTACACCGGGAGGTGGTCCCTTCCGCGGCAGCGCTGTCTAGACTACAAACGCTCCGGCAACAGTTTCAGGCGGAGCAAGTGATCCTGGGCAATCAGACGACGGCCCAAGCCTGGAAGTCTCAACTGGAATCGATCCTCCCCCCGCAGCAGATTGTCCTGGTGGATGAGCGGCACAGCTCCCAAGAGGCCCGTCAGCGCTACTGGGATTTTTACCCACCGCAGGGATGGCAGCGGCTCTTGCCCAAGGGGATGCGGGTGCCAGCCAAGGCTTACGATGATCTGGTGGCTCTCATTTTGGTGGAGCGGTACTGTCGTGGGCGAGATACGGCTGAGCCGGCGTGAGCTGCTGCAGGGGATCCTGCTGGGGCTAATGGCGGCAGGATGTGGGGGGCCGGATGCACACCTGCCTCTTATCGTGGCGCTCAAGCAAGGGATCCCTGCCAGTTTGCTCAACGAGTTTCGCCGCAGGACTCAGGCCCGCTTTCGGCTGCAACTGTTGGATAGTCGGGATCAGTTGTTGGCCTATCTCCGGCAAAGTGTTCAGCCGGCTGATCCGGCCTGGTGGGATCCGGGGGGATGGTTCCGGCGGCGGCTGCCGGTGGCGGCTTTGAGTTTGTTGGGGGCCGACGGATTGGATCGGGCCATAGCTGCCGGTTGGCTGGCTCCTCTGCCGGCAAGCCTGTTGGGAGAACGATGGCAGAATCTGGATCCCCGTTGGCAAGCTGCGGCACTCCGGGAGGGGCAGATTTGGGGTGTGCCCTGGCGCTGGGGGGTAACGGCCATTGCCTACCGCCGGGATCGGGTGAGGGAGCCCATTCGGGACTGGGCGGATCTGTGGCGGCCTGAGCTGGCCGGCAAACTGACTCTGCCGGATCACCCGCGGGAGGTGATTGGGCTAACCCTAAAGAAAATGGGCCGCTCCTACAACGATCCCCTCAACCCTGAGGATGTGGAATTACGGCAAGAGCTGGGATCCCTGCATCGCCAGGTTTTAACTTACACCTCTTCCGACTACCTGCCCATCTTGCGCTTGGCCGATAGCTGGGTGGCCGTGGGCTGGTCGCAGGATCTCTACGCCACCCAAGCCAACTACCCTGAGCTGGCAGTGGTGATCCCGGCCTCCGGATCCGCCATCTGGTGGGATGTCTGGGTGCGACCCCACGTCGAAGACAATGCCCACACAGAATCAACCCAGACAGATTCCGGATCCCTGTTGGCCGACTGGCTCGATTTTGTCCTGAATCCCGAATTTGCGCCTCGCTTGGTCAACCTGAGCGGGATCCCTTCGGTTTTGCCGCTGGATTTGGCTCAACTTGCCCCACGCCTGCAACGCAGAGCCGACTTGCAAATCTCCACTTGGCAACGCTCGGAGATCTGGCGCCCCTTGAGCTCAGCCGAAGCCGAGTCCTATCTCAACCTCTGGGATCAAATGCGGCGGGGCCTTTTGTAGAAACACAGCGAGCGCGAGCCCTCCACTCTGCAACACTTCGTCAAGGTCCGCAATGCTTCTGAGGAGCTGTGGTAGGATGCCTGCTGTCTGATGAGCCAGTCGCATTTGCATCGAGGAGAGCACCTTGAGCCTGAGAGTTGCTGTTGTGGGGGGCGGGCCAGCCGGAGCCTCTGCTGCTGAAGTTCTAGCCCAAGCGGGAATTGAAACCTTTTTGTTTGAGCGGAAGCTGGACAATGCTAAGCCCTGTGGGGGCGCCATTCCTCTCTGTATGGTCTCAGAATTTGACCTTCCCCCCGAGATCATCGACCGCAAAGTGCGCAAGATGAAGATGATCTCCCCCTCCAACTATGAGGTGGATATCGCCCTTGAAAAGGAAAACGAATACATCGGCATGTGCCGCCGCGAGATCTTGGATGCCTTCTTGCGCAATCGTGCCCACCAAAAAGGGGCGGAGCTGATCAACGGCAAGGTAATGCATCTGGAAATCCCCCAGAATGGCCGGGATCCCTACATCCTGCACTACAACGATTTTTCCGACGGATCGAGGCAAGGGGTGCCGCGTTCTTTGGCTGTGGATGTGGTGATCGGGGCGGATGGGTTCCACTCCAAGGTGGCAGAAGCCATTGGTGCTGGCGACTACAACTATGCGCTGGCCTTTCAGGAGCGCATCCGGCTCCCGGACGACAAAATGGCCTACTACGCAGAGCGGGCAGAAATGTATGTGGGGGACGATGTTTCTCCAGACTTTTATGCCTGGGTGTTTCCCAAGTCCAACCATGTAGCCGTGGGCACCGGCACCATGAGGGCAAACCAAGCCCACATCCAAAAGTTGCAAGCTGGGATCCGCGCCCGTGCTGCCGAGCGTATCCGCGGCGGCCAGGTGATCAAGGTGGAAGCCCATCCGATCCCAGAGCATCCCCGCCCGCGCCGTGTGGTGGGCCGTGCTGCTTTGGTGGGAGATGCGGCGGGATACGTAACCAAATCCAGCGGCGAAGGGATCTATTTTGCTGCCAAGTCAGGCCGCATGTGTGCCGAGACCCTTGTCGAGACCTCCAACGGTGGCAAGCGCATTCCCACAGAGGAGGATCTAAAACTGTATCTCAAGCGCTGGGATCGCCAGTACGGCCTGACCTACAAGGTCTTGGACATCCTGCAGCGGGTGTTCTACCGTTCCAATGCCACTCGCGAAGCCTTTGTGGAGATGTGCGCCGACCGGGACGTGCAGAGGATGACCTTTGACAGCTACCTCTACAAGACGGTAGTGCCCATGAGCCCTTGGGTGCAGTTCAAGATCACGGTCAAAACCCTGGGCAGCCTGATTCGCGGCAACGCTTTGGCTCCCTGAAGTAACCCTACTGCCACTGGAAGGTCACCGTGACGCGATCCCAATTGGCCTCGGTTTTCAGCACACTGGCGGAGGCCCTTTGTCCGGGGGGCACGTCGCTGGGCTCAAATGCTGCCACTCGCGTATCGACAACTTCTTCTCCCCGATAGAAGGTGAAACGAGCACGGGCGTTGAGAACCGTGCGGGTGCTGCGGTTGATCGCTTCCACGCTTAGGCGGCTACCGGCCCCCACTCGTTCTTCCCGAATGGATCCCACGATTACAAAATCTCCTGGGCTAGCGGCAGACTCGGCTGGGGTGGCGGTCGGAACTGGGGTGCCAGGCTGTGGGGCCGTCTCGCTTTGCTTGGGATCCGACTGCCTCAGCAGCTCCAAAACACGGGCCAACTCCTGCTGAAAGAAAACAAAGGCTTCCCGCGATTGGTTGGCCACCTGGGCCAAAATCAGCCGATCCGACTCCTCTACCGGAATTTCCAGGAGGGGAGCTGGCCCTTTTAGGGTGACTCGGATGCTGGCGACTTCTTGGTTGATGAACTTATCCAGGTAGGGAAAGATGTTGAGAATGCAATCTTGGAAGGATCCCATCGGCATGATGCGATTGTTGGTCAGCACCAAGTCGGCCCGCTCACAGCTAGTCCGATCCTCCATATCAATTTCCAAGGGCACCCGAAAGGAGCCGAGGCTGGTGTTGGTGATGGTAACCCCAATGCCGTACACCTCCTGCCGCCAGCCGTGAACGATCTCCAGGCTGGGGCTGGTGACTTCCTCGGTGAAATACTCTCCGGCCCAGGTCGGGGATCCCCACAGAGGCAGGGCCAATAGCAGCACAGGGAAATGGCAGGTCAGTCTCCCCTTCACCTCAACCTTCCTTAACTCAACTCGCGGACTTTGGGGCAGAGCAGCGGTGTTTCTTGCTCCCCCGGGATGGCAATAGCCTAACCCAGGGCTGGCGCAAACCAGGGGGAGTCTTTGAATAATCTTTCCAACAATAACGGCTTTGAACTTCATCCGCTCTGCCCAAAAATAACCCGGTGCCTATCTTCATCAAGCTGGGGGTTGCCTTGGCGGTGGATCCCAGGGGCCATTTTGTCGGGGCAGCGCCACGGGCTCTGCCGTTTTCCGCTGGGATCCCGTCTGCGATAGGATCAGAAAGTCCAGCTTACTGGCGCAGGAGCCCCGCCCTCTGTCCGTAGGACGAGGGTTGGGAGGAATGCGGAAGTTATGATAGAACCATGACCCAAGTCCTG
>NZ_JANSIM010000181.1:0-13363 GCF_047502655.1 Synechococcus sp. R5-12
TTCAGTATAGTTGAGCTTATTATTGACTAGAGTCATGCTCTGCCCAAGCTTTGAATGGGTAAGGGATCCCTTCAGCGGGGGGGAAATACTTTTTGGCGAACATCGTCGGCGAAAGCTTCCACCGCTTCTCGGATCGCCTGTCTCAAATTGGTATAGGCCTTGGCAAAAGGGGGAATCCGCTCGCTCAGCCCCAGCAGATCGTGGGTGACCAAAATCTGACCATCGCAAGCCGGCCCGGCCCCAATGCCCAAGGTTGGGATCCCCACTTGGGCCGAGATTTGGGCAGCCAATTCCGCCGGCATGTGCTCCAAAACCAGGGCAAATGCTCCTGCTTGCTCCAGGCTGAGGGCTTCTTGCCGCAGACGCTCGGCCTCTGGAGGGTTTTTTCCCTGCTGGCGATAGCCCCCCAGTTGATGTTTGGCCTGCGGAGTGAGGCCGATGTGACCCAAAACCGGGATCCCTCGCTGCACCAGAAAGGCCACCGTTTCCACCATGTCGGGGTAACCCCCTTCCAGCTTGACCCCGTTGACTCCTGCCTCCTTCATCAACCGCCCTGCTGAGAGGAGAGCTTGTTCTTTGTGGACTTGATAAGTCAAGAAGGGCAAGTCGGCCACCAAAAAGGCCCGTTCTACCCCGCGGCGCACCGCCTGGGCGTGATGGAGCATCTGTTCCAGCGTCAGGGGCAGGGTGCTGGTATACCCCAAGTGGGTCATGGCCAAGCTGTCGCCCACCAGGATCAAGTCGATCCCAGCCTGATCCAAAATCTGAGCGGTGGCGTAGTCGGCAGCCGTGAGGGCCACCAAAGGTTGACCCGCCTGTTTGGCCTGGCGAAAGTGGTGAATGGATAGAGCAGCCATATCCCTATGATCTCATCTGGGCGTTCCCGCCAGCGGTGCGGAGCACTTTCCCATCAACCGCATCCCGTGGGGGAAGCAAGCTTGGCTTTGAGGCTGGGAAGAAGCAGGAGACTCGGTTTGCCGTTAAGATGGTAAAGCCCCACAGCTGACTGGAAGGGTGACAGAGTGGTTGATTGTGACGCTCTCGAAAAGCGTTGTGACTGCAAGGTCACCGTGGGTTCGAATCCCACCCCTTCCGTTACCATGTAATCCGATAACGTACCGGCTATCGGACAGAGATGGGCTGTACTTGGAGGTGATGCTTAATGGGTCGAAGCTTTCGCCCAATCCCTTCAGGTCAGCGGTGCAGTTCCCCTGCCTTGGGCACAGCACTTTTGACACTTTTGAAGAATTGAAGGGGGCCACCCCTCAAGCGTGGACGGGTTTCTCAGCCTTTCTTTTGGGGTCTTATGCTCACCGCTCCTGCTCTTTCCGCCCAACTGCATCCCCTCATCCAGGGCCTATCCGAGGCAATCCTGAACCGTTGGGGATCCACCCTCACCCTGGCCCCCTATCCTCTGCCTGACGACCTGGGCTACGTGGAGGGCCGCCTAGAGGGCGAAAAATTGCAAATTGAAAACCGCTGCTACCAAGGGGATCCCTTTCGCAAACTGCACCTGGAGCTGGCCCAGGCCGGGCAGAGCCTGGATATTCTCCATTGCGTTATGTTTCCGCAGCCGCAGTACCCGCTGCCGCTGTTCGGTTGCGACATTGTGGTCGGTCGCGGACAGGTGAGCGCCGCCATTGTCGATCTCTCGCCGGTGACCCCCAGCTTGCCCGATCTCTATATCCAGGAGCTGGAAGCGTTGGGATCCCATCTCGTCCCTTTCCAACACCGGCGCCGGTTGCCGGAGTGGGGCACGATTTTTTCTCCCTACTGCCTGTTCGTGCGTCCTGCCGACGAAGCAGAGGCCGAGCGCTTTTTACACTTTGCCTGCCGTTTCCTGGAAATTCACTGCCGGCTGGCGCAGCAGATTCCCCCGCAGACGGATCCCGGCCAGATTTTGGCCCACTACCAGGGGCAGCAGCGCTATTGCAGCCAGCAACAGCAGAACGACCGCACCCGCCGCGTTTTGGAAAAAGCTTTTGGCCCCGCCTGGGCAGAGCGCTACATGAACACCGTCCTTTTTGACTTGCCTCCCAGTCCCGTGCAGATCTAGGCGGGATCCCCTTGCAGCCGCTGCTGGATGCTCAAGGCCAATTTTTGCCCCAGGAACTCCGGCATGGCTGGAGTTGAATCCGGCCCCAGCAAGTAGAAAATAAAGCGCGTCTGCTTGCGGCGGAGCATCAAGTTGAGGTTAACAACGGTCAAATCCTCCTGCGCGAGGGCCGTCATCACCCGGTAAAACGCGCCCGGCTGGTTGTCCACATCCACCAAAAGTGTGGGCAAATGAAACACCGGGTCAAAATAAAAAGAAACCTGCACGTCTTTTAGTCCGGCCTTGAGATCAAACTCCAGTGCCAAGGTTTCGTGAACGCGAAACACACCCGCCAGGCATTCGTGAATGGCCCGTTCTAGGCTGAGCTTGGTTTGGGAAGAAAGGCTATGGCCATCGCGGGAGACAATGGTGCGGATAAACACCAGGTGCGGTGAGTAGATCTGCCCATAGAGATGAATGCCATGCACCGAGAGATTAAAAGCAGTGAACACCCCAAACAGATCGCTGAGCAGGGAAGGTCGATTACGGTAGGCCAGACAGACCACCGTCTTGCGACATTCGTCCTGCATCTGTACCACCGCCTTGCGGGTTTGGTAGAGGGTGTAAGCCAAGCGCAGATTTTGGGCCTGTACCTCGCTGCTGACAAACTGGCTGTAAAAAGGCGGAAAGCTCTGGTTAAAACGCCGCATCAGAGCGGATCGCGTCAGCGGCACGGAGTCCTTGCGGGTGCTGACTTTGAGCGGCTGAAGATCTTCATGGGCAGCCCTTTCCCCTCTGGTAGTCCCCCAAGGAGCTACCTTCGGCTGCTGCCCTGACTGCTCAATTGACATCGACCTCGCCACCTGCATTGCTCTTTCTTCATCCTTACATCGTTGCTCAGTACGCCCCAGCCAAACCTCATTTATCCGCAAAATCACTGAGGCTCGGAACGAATGTCAACGCTGCATCCAATTCTTGTTCAATGCTTTTGGACTTAATCTATCTCACAGGGCTGAGCTGGTCATCCAAAGAGCCGCTGAGGGTCATCCCCCAATTGGGGGGATCCTTCCCTTCTTCGCTGCTGAACCGACGCTGTGAGCCTTTCAATCCCAGAATAGCCAGAATAAGCCTAAACTATGAATTGAGCAGAGCGCTGCAATTTTTGATATAAAGTGCCGCATTGAGTGCTGGCCGGCTGGGTGACATGAAGCGCTATCTTGTTGGCCATCACTTTGGTTTTCCTTTAGGTTTGTGAAGGGATCCCTGTGAGCAGGACTGTTGCCGATCCCACCCCATTTTCGCCCGCACAAGCGCCGGATCCCGGTGGAGCCTGGTGGGATCTCAGTCTCATCGCCTCCCCTGCCCAAGAAGACCTGATCTTTTGGCGGCTGGAGAATTTTGGCTGTCGGGGCATGACCAGCCAAGCCTATGGCGAAGATCAGATTTGCATTCACGCCTATCTGCCTTGGCCTCACGTCAGCCTCTTGGATTTGGCAGCCCTCTCCCTGCGCCTGCAGCAGGATGCCCTCATTGCCGGTCAGCGGGTTCCCAAGCTGCGCTGGGAACGCATAGAGGCGGAAGATTGGAGCAGCAGTTGGAAGCAGCACTGGCAGCCCCAACCCATCGGGGATAAGTTGCTCATTTGTCCGGCCTGGCTGGATCCGCCCCCTCACCCCGGTCGGCACCTGTTGCGGCTGGATCCCGGTATGGCCTTCGGCACGGGCACTCACCCCACCACGCAGCTCTGTCTGGAGTCGCTGGAAATGCGTCTGGAGAGCTGGGGAGGGGATCCCCCGGCGGCGACGCTGGCGGATGTGGGCTGTGGATCCGGGATTCTGTCGTTGGCGGCGGCCCTGTTGGGGGTGAAGCGGGTGTTTGCGGTGGACGTCGACCCCCTGGCGGTGCAGGCCACGATGCACAACCGCGATCTCAACGGCCTGACGGATCGCATTGTGGTGGCTCAGGGCAGCCTGGAGCAGATTCCCGAAATGGTGGATGGGCTGGTGTGCAACATCCTGACAGATGTGATCCTGGATATGATCCCGGAGTTTCGGCTGGTGGTGAAGGAGGGGGGATGGCTGATCCTCAGCGGCATCCTCATCGAGCAGGCCAAGTTGGTGGCGGAGATGCTGGAGGCCAACGAATGGGTGGTGGCAGCCCTCTGGCGACGGGGGGAATGGTGTTGTCTGAACGCACGCATGACCTGAGCGCTTTGCCCCGATTGGCGATTGACCCAGCGCAGCGGGATCCGAGTGGTGTTCTCCATTTAACTGGTCTGCAACAGCACTACTTGCAGCGGGTGCGCCGCCTCAGGCCGGGGGATCCCTTTTTGGTTCTGGATGGCTCAGGCAAGCTGTGGGCGGCCCATTGGCAGGCTCAGGGATCCCAAATTGTGGGCGAGGTGGAGACGCTGCCGCGGGAATTGCCCGTTTTTTTGCATCTGGGCTTGGCGGTGGTCAAAGGGCAGGGGTTTGACGAGGTGCTCCGCCAGGTTACCGAGCTGGGGGTGGCGCGAATTACCCCCCTGCTGACAGAGCGCACCGTGTTGGAACCGGGATCTGGGCGGCAGGAACGCTGGCAAAAAATTGTGCGGGAGGCCGCAGAACAATGTGAGCGGTTGCGCTGGCCTCAGGTTGATCCCCCTACCCCTTGGACAAGTTGGCTGGCGGAGCTACAAGCCGTTCGCGCTACTCGGACGGAGTCCTTTTGGTGGGGTATAGCCGTGGCTCGGCACAAAGCGCCCCCGCTGGTGCAAGCCCTGCCAAAGCTCAGGGATCCCGTCTTGGCGATAGCCATTGGCCCAGAAGGGGGCTGGACGGTTGCCGAACGTCGGCAGGCTGAGGAATATGGGGGGGTGTGCGTCTCCCTTGGCCCTACCATCTTGCGAGCTACCACCGCCGCTGTTGTTGCCACCAGCCAAATTGCCGCCACCTACTCCTGGTTGGACTCGAGCTTGGATCGGGGTCATTTGGCTCCGCTAGCGACGGGGAGTGTTGTCGCCGATAATCAATAACTAGGCCGTTTGCGTCAGCGGGACGGAGTCCTTTGACGAGAACAGCCATTGGCATAGCAGGCGGCCAGGCCCACCCCAGGGAGGGAGAACGAGAATGGAGATGATCCAGGCGGTGCGAGGCACCCGAGACATTTTGCCGCAGGAGGTGCGGCTCTGGCAGCAGGTGGAAGCCAGCGCCCGAGAGATCCTGGGACGGGCCAACTACCAAGAAATTCGCACCCCCATCCTGGAGTTGACGGAGCTCTTTGCCCGCAGCATTGGCAGTGCCACCGACGTGGTGGGCAAGGAGATGTACTCCTTCAGCACCCGTGGCGAGCAAGAGGTGAGCCTGCGCCCAGAGAACACAGTAGGTGTGGTGCGGGCCTACATCCAGCACGGGCTGCAAACGGCTGGAGATGTGCAACGCCTCTGGTATTGTGGGCCGATGTTTCGCTATGAGCGTCCCCAGGCGGGGCGGCAACGCCAGTTCCACCAGTTGGGGGTAGAGCTGCTGGGCAGCCGGGATCCCCGCGCCGATGCGGAAGTCATCGCCTTGGCCTGGGAGCTGTTGCAAGCGGTGGAGGCGGAGAACCTGAGCTTGCGGCTCAATTCCCTGGGGGATCCGCAGGACCGGCGGGCCTATCGCCAGGCCCTGGTGGACTACCTCACCCCCTTGCGGGAAAAGCTGGATCCCGACTCCCAAGAGCGCCTCACCCGCAACCCGCTGCGCATTCTGGATAGCAAGGATCCCCGCACCCGCGAGATTGCCGAGGGGGCCCCCAAGCTGCCAGATTACCTCAGCCCAGAATCGCGGGCTTTCTTCGAGCAGGTGCAAGATCACCTGCAGATGTTGGACATTCCCTACCAGTTGGATCCCTACTTGGTGCGGGGCCTGGACTACTACACCGACACCGCCTTTGAGATCGTCTCGCCTGACTTGGGATCCCAGAGTACCGTCTGTGGGGGCGGTCGCTACGACGGCTTGGTGGAAGAGCTGGGCGGGCCTTCTACCCCAGCGGTGGGCTGGGCCATCGGCATGGAGCGGCTGGTGCTGCTGTTGCAAAAGAAGCAAGGGGAGATCCCGCCAACATCGGTCGAGGTTTACGTGATCTCCCGTGGGGCGAAGGCTGAGGCCCAATCCCTCCGGATCGCTCAAGCGCTGCGCCGAGCCGGTTTCTGCACCGAGCTGGATCTGAGCGGCAGCGCCTTTGGCAAGCAGTTCAAACGGGCCAGCCGCAGCGGCGCAACTTGGGCTGTTGTGCTAGGGGATGCGGAAGCTGCAGCCGGAGAGGTACAGCTTAAGCACCTGCCTACAGGGCAACAGCAAACCCTTTTGCAAGCCGATCTGATTCAGTATCTGGCATCCCATTCGGGTCAGCAGTGCGGAGCACCTAAGGTGATGGAGCCATGTTGAATTTCTGGGTTCGGCGCGACGGCCAAGAAGACTGGCAGCCGGTACCAGCCGAGGGCGCAGTTCTGGAAGAAGATACCTACACCATTGTTGCCCGTTCGCCTCAGCCCCACTTCACCATCACGGTGGAAGTCCGGCAGCGTCCTCTAGGGCCACAGAATCAGGGCCCCAACACCGGCACGACTCCTCCACAGGTCCAAACCCGTTCTGTGCGCACCAACGATGAAGGGATCGGCATTATTTTGCCCGCCAGCCACCTCACCCCTGGGTTTTGGGAATTGCACTGCCGAGATGCCGACTTGATCGCAGAACTGTTCGGCGAAACCGAGTTAAACAATTGTCTCCGTTTTCAGGTTGTGCCTGCCCCCGCGCCTCTGGAGCCGGAACGGGGGATCCCTGCCCCGGTGGCTGAAGAGGCCGGGTTTGAGCCCCCCCAGAAAAAAGAGGTCGCCATCCCGCCAGAGCTGTTTTCCCTAATGCACAGTGAATTGGAGGGATCCCCGGAGGAGGTGCTGGTGTTGACGGGGCGGATCGGCTGCAGCGGCGAGCTGCGGGTACAGGTTTGGCCAGAAGGGGAGGAGAGGCCGCTTTTCCAGGGACAACGGCAAATTCAACTCCCGGCGGGGGCGCGGACGGCGGTGTTCAGCATCCCCATCACCCTGCCCAGCCAAGTGTGGGCCCGTCCTTTACGGGGAGAACTGGCCCTTACTCCCTCCTCCTGGTGGGATGCAGACCGGCCTTCCCAGCCCTTGACGATTCCGTTTTCCGTCCGCTGTCGAGACCTTCGCGTCAGCGTTGCGGAGCAACAAGGCGGAGAGCTGCCTCCCGCCTCCCCTCCGCGTCAGTATTGGGGAGCAACAAACATCCCACTGGCCCGGTTGCGGGAAGACCCCCCCTTAACCTTGCTGTCTCCCGAACGCACCCTGCAAAAGCTGTTGCGCATCTGGCAACACAGCGCCCCCATTTCCGTCAGCGTTGCCGAGCAACAGCGAGAGGAGGACTCAGCTTCGCCCGTTCAGCCCGCCGAGACCCAAGCCCTCCGCTCCTTCCCGGAAAAGGATCCCCTGCCATCTGCGCCCAACCCCTCCGCTCAGCCCCTACCCGAAGCAGAGACGGCAGAGTTGCCATCGCCCATCTCCTCCCCTTCCCCACCACCCCAAGCTGAGGCCATCTTGCCAACGCAAGCGGCAGCCGGGATCCCGAGTAGCCCTGTAGCTCCCTCTGAAAACTCGCTGCTGCCCCCCGCTCCGCCTGGGGTTTGTCCAACTCCCCAACTGGTGGTGCCCGAGCAACTCCGAGCCGGAGACAATTTCGATGTGGTGTTGCGCTTGCCCCCCACGACCAACCCTGCTGCAGGCCATCAAGCCCCTTTTTGGATCAAGTTTTGGGTGAAGCACGGGCGCACTCGCTCTTTGGTGGATGGCCCCCGTTGGTTGCTAGACTTCTCCCGTGACGAGCAGGGGCAGTGGCAAGCCCTCACCCGCATGACCATCCCTCCCGGAGTCCCTGAGCTGATCTTTGAAGCTTGGGCCGTCAGCCCGGATCGTCAGCAGCAGAGTGACCGAGTTACAGAGCGCCGCTCCATACTGCCTTGAAGCCTGGCTCAGTCGCTGTCTTGGACGGAACGCACCATCAGCACGGGGCAGCCGATGTGCACCCGCACATAGTCGGAGATGGAACGCCCCAACAGCCGATCCAAATCGGGAATGCTGCGGGCAATGGTAGGTCGGCGGTCAGGGGATCCCATCACCAGCAGATCGGCGTTGCTCTCGGCGGCTAAGCGGACAATTTCTGTGCCCGGATCCCCGACGGCAGTTAACACTTGGTGGCCGATTTGCCGGTTTTTGAGGGTATCGATTGCCCGATCTAGAGCCTCATCTCTGCCTGGGTTGTCGGCATCCAACTGCACAGAGGCCAGGAAGATCTGGGCCCCTTGAATGCCGGAGATCAAGTCAAGGGCCGTGGCAAAGGCGGCCTGGGCAGCGGGGGAGTTGTTGAGGGCCACCATGACATGGCTGGGGTATTTGACGTAGGCGTCGTCTTTGACCAGCAGCATTGGGCAGGAGGCGAGCTGGAACACATATTGGCTCACCGAGTTCTGCAAAATGGCCATGATGCGGTTGCGTCCCCGGGATCCCATGACAATTAAGGGATTGGGCATAGACTCGGCCACCTGCAGCACCACCACCTTGGGATCCCCTTCCACCAGTTGCGTGCTGATCTTTAGCCCTGGGCGGGGGGGGAAAGTCTGCAGGGTTTGGGCCAGCAGTTCCTGCCCCTTTTGCCAGGCAGCCCGCATCTCCTCGGCAGAGGTCTGGGAAGGCACCGCATGCAGCAATGTCACGTGGCACTGGGCAAAGGCCGGCAGAGACAGAAGGGTATGCACCATTTGCTCAGTGGGGCCGCTGCCATCGATGGCGGCAATGAGGTTCTCAAATCGAGGCATGGGATCCGTTCTCCGGGCCGTAGTTTGCCAAGACTCATCCTAGATCTGCCCCTGCGGATCCCTGTTACCGTAGGGGATATCCTGCAACATTTTGTTGGGTTTCAGTAACTTAGCCACACATAGCCGGTAAAGCCGCCGCCGGCATTGGTGTTGCGACCGGCCAGGAACTGAAACCCCCCCAAGCCCAGCGTTAACCCTCCCTCCAGCCGCCAGTTGAGCTGGCCCGAAAGCTTGAGGTTGTCGTAGTCGGGATCCTGAACCGCCAAATCCCCGAACAACAAAGGCGCGCCGTTGCCCAACGTAAAATCCCCATCCAAAGCCAGGATGGCCTGCAGCTCAGGAGTCAGGTCTGCCCCGAAGGTCAGGTTGGCCTTGACCCGATCCCCGGGATAGCCCAAGTAATCTCGGAACGTGAGGCAGGAGTCGAAAAAGGCGGGCAGGGATCCCAACTGGGTATTGGCCGCCACCCCAACTTTGAGATCGTAGCCGAAAACACCGTACCCCAAGGGCAGGGGGATGTCTCGGGTGGCATATCCGGGCGGGATCAAGGCCGTCAATTGGGCCGAAAGGAAGGGATCCCCGTTCCCCCAAGTATGGCGCAGGCCCAGTTCCAGATCCCGCAGGCCCTGGTTGCGCTGGGTAACGGTGTCAGCCCCGCTGGCAAAGCGATTTTCGATGAAAACGTAGCTGGTGTTGAGGTTGAGAGTGAGCTGATCGCTAAGGCCAGTCTCGGCGAAAAGGTTGAGGCGGGTTTCCCCATATTCTGAGAGAGCAGGCCCCAGTTGCCCCCCCTGGTCAAAGCGGGTGCGAGGCCGATAGACCTCCGGCTGCAGCGAAAAAAAAGTCTTGCCGGCACCGCGGGGAAAACCGCATCCTGCCCAGGCCGGCAGCTCCGGCGGCATTGCACTAACCACTAGACTCGCCAGCAGGCTTGCCCTTAGAAATCTCAGCTTCTCCATGGCAGGGATCCCGGCAGCTTCAGGGGGATTGTATCCCTAGGATCAAGATTTGGGTCAAGATCCGGGACAAAACCGGCTTTGGAACGACTGCTAACTATGAGGTGGCAGCCGGTAGGCCCACCTGTGCCCGGAATTGGCGAGCGGCGGTCAGCGCCCCATAGGGATCCCCTTTGTAGAGGCCGTAGTGCATGAGGGAAAAGCGCCGCAGCCCCAGTTGAGACACTTCCTGCAGCCACTCCGGCTGGCTCATGAGCTGAAAGTCTGTATGGACGGTGTCGGCCCGTCCGCCGCTGGGGTGCTTGTCCTTAATCGATGGCTCGTAGTGGGCCAACATCAGGTTGGGGTGGATGGGGGAAAACAGGCGGCAACAGAGGCGGATCTGCTCCGGGTTACCGGGATCCGGGCCGTTCAGCTCTGGGTTAAACTCCCCTGGCCGCCGCTGGCGCATCGACTGGAAGGCGATCCCGTCCATCCGGCTCAGGGTCTCGGCAAAGGGCTCCACCATGCTGCGGCCTGCCCCCTGGGAAGGGTCGTCAAAGGTGGCAATCCAGCCCCCCCAGCACAGGGCCACTTCGGCCTCTGGCAGCCGCTCCTTGATGGCCTGTCGGGCTTTGAGGACATTGCGCATCAGGGCTTGGTAGTAGGGAGCAGTGTCGGCGTTGTAGGTGTCCGCCGGGATCCGCCAGTAGGAAAACTCAGTAGCCAAGCTCCAGTAGGTGGGGCGGCCCTGAGGATTGGCTTGGGCAATATAGCCCGCCAGCTCGGCCACGTCCTCCACAAATTGCGGGGAGATGTGATAGTCGCCGCAGGGGCGGTGGGTGTCGTCTTCCCAGGTGATGATGTGGAGGGTATAGCCCCGCTCAAACCACTGCCGCAAAAGTCCGGCCTGGTGCCAGTTGCGCCAAAAGGAGAGATCCCCCTGGCGGTGATCAAAGCTGTTCAGCCAGCCGCTCAGGAAATGGGGATCCCACCCCTGCGCCACTGCCGCCACCTGCGGATCCGACTCGATTTCCCAGAGGAAGCGACCGGGATCCTCGCCAATGCCCACCTGCCAGCGGGCCAGCAGCTCTGACAAGTTCATGCTTCCCGTCTCGGCATTTTCCGGGCTGCGACTCCCCTGCTGACTCAAAAACTCCTGGCCACAGCCGGCAACCCCATAGGCAGCCAGCAGCGCTCCGCCCGCTTGCAGCACCTGTCGCCGCTGCCAGGATCGTCTCCTTTTCATCTCCTCTCCTCCTGCGGTTCCTCTTGGTGTTGGCGAGCCCACAGCCGCACTTGGGGGGAGCTATAAACCTCCCTGAAGCCCGGCAGCCCCTCAAAATTGAGCTCAGGCCAAAATTGCAGGATGCGATCGGCGCTCCGCAAGGGATCCGCCAGCCCCGCTACCAAGAGGTAGTCCACCCTTTCCTGGGGATGCTGAAGGGCCAGGGCAAACTCGTACTGGTGAGGAGTAAGGAAAGAGCGGGGATCCCTTGCCCAAAAGATAGCCTCAAAGTGGATGTCGTCGTCCACCAGCACTTTTTGTCCGGGCAACAGGTGGCGATAGAGATACTGCCCAACCTGGCGCTTTTCCTGCCGCAGCCTCCGCCAGTCTTCTAGGGCTTGCCCAGCAGAGGTTACTTCATACAGGTTTTGGGCAGCTTCCAACTCGCCACTAAGGGGCACTACCCCTGCCACCAGCCGCTCCCAGAGATCCCGCTCCTCAGCCACCAGGGGCATGAGGAAACCCGGCTCTTGGCTCACCCCATAACCGGCAGTGAGGCAGTTCAACCCCAAGAGGGCAGTGATCAACAGACGCTTAGCCCAGCCGGGGCCGGCTCCGCGACACAAGTAGGCGCCCATCAGCAAAGGCAGCGGCACCCAGAAAAGGCCAAAGCGGCTCAGCTCCCGCAAAAACAGCCCCTGCCCTAGAGAAGCCAGCAGGATGACCAGCGGCATCCCCCAGACCAGAGCCCATATCCAGCGACCCGGGCCTCGGCCTAGCAGGGATCCCAGCCCCAACAGCAGATAGGCAGGGGCCAGCACCGCCAGCCATTTCCCAGCCTCCAGCACCCCCCGCCAGCCACCCGCCTGCTGCAAGTCTTCCCGCAATTGCGGCAGCCGCAGACCGCTGCCCACCTGGTAGGTGAAAGCCCAGGGATCCCCTACCGACAGCCAATTCACATACAGCCAGCTCAGGATCAAGGCTAGGCTGACAAAGCCGGCCACCAACAGCGAGGCCCAGCGAAACCCCCAGACTTCTCGGCGAAAGGCCACCAGCAGCAGCATCCCCGCCCAGGGCAGCAGCCATCCGCTTTCCCAGCGCAGCACCATCAGGGGCCCCAGCGCCAGCCCAACGAGCAGCAGCCTCAGGGTAATAGGCAGCTCATCCCCTGCCGCCACTGACTTCCCCGCTGCTCGTTTCTCGTCAGCCAGGGGAAACAACAAGGCCATGTTTACCCCCAGCAAAAGCGAGGTGGCCGTCCAAGCGGGGCTGCGCAGCAGCATCAAGATCAAAGTCGGCTGCACCACCATCAACAAACCCCACAGCCAGCACCATCCCACCTCCACCGGCAAACGGCGTAACTGCCGCCACACCCAGCCCAGCACCAGAGAGCCCAAGATGGTCTGCAGCAACAGCGGGGATCGTCCCAGAATGGCCGTAGCCAGCACCAGCAAGGGAGGAAAGGTGGTGCCCACAATGGGCAGGCGCGGATCCGGCCCCAAAACCGCCACGGATCCCTTGTAGCCAAGAAACTGCATCTCCAAGCTCACCCAGCTCCAGCTTTCCTTCAAACCCCACAGAAGGCTAGCCAGCAGCAGAAACAGGATCCCGGTAGACCCGAAGAGCTGCAAGAAAGCCCTGAGCCTGTTGAGAAACATGGGTTACTTCAGTAGCTTCAAGAATTTAGAATTAATTGGAGATTAATTGGAGGGTAACTGGTTAAATCGCCAATAAATCGCCAATCGAGCCTCAAGAGCTATTTAGTGTTAATGAGAACATGTCTCAAGTAGGGCGTGGGGATGGGCTGACGTGTCTAGGCACTGGACACAGGGCTAGATTAGCATTCCCTGGCCTGAGAGACTTTATCTACGAGTTTTGGCGTAGGCCAATTCAGCCATATTGTCGATGAGGTGTTCTCGGATTCTGAGAGAGGATGGGGACGACTTTGCAAGGACATGATCTTATGTTGCAGGCTGTGCGGGACGTGAATGATGCAGCAGTTCCAGCGCTTGAGCTGGTACCCTCTCAAGCAGAGACCCGTCCCTGGGGATCCTTCTGGGTTTTGGATGAAGGCCCGATGTACAAGATCAAGCGCATCGAGGTGAAGCCTGGCCATCGGCTCAGCCTGCAGATGCACTACCACCGCAGCGAGCACTGGATCGTGGTCAGGGGCACAGCGAAGGTTACCCGTGGAGAAGAGGTGATGCTGCTGAGCTCCAACGAGTCCACCTACATTCCCCCCTGCACCAAGCACCGCCTGGAAAACCCCGGCACCCTTCCCTTGGTGTTGATCGAGGTGCAAAACGGGGAATATCT
>NZ_JANSIM010000182.1:0-1694 GCF_047502655.1 Synechococcus sp. R5-12
TCAGTATAGTTGAGCTTATTATTGACTAGAGTCATGCTCCTCTGTCGGCGAGGGGCGGGGGGATCTGACAAGGGCTATGGCCTGCCGGGTGACTGCGCATGATGGGGATGATCGGTGTGCAGGTAGGTCAGGCCCGAGATCAGGGTGAGAACCACCGCCACCCAAAAACAAGGGATCCCTCCCGGCCACCCCAAAATCAGCAAAGCAATGGCCAGGATTTGGGTTACCGTCTTGGCTTTGCCCCAGAAATTGGCACCGCGGATTTGGCTTTGGTTGACCCGCCAGCCGGCGATGGCCAGCTCCCGCCCCACCAGCAAAAACACGCCCCAAGCGGGGATCCGCCCCAGTTCCAGCAGGCCCAGCAGCGGCGCCAACACCAGCAGCTTATCCACCAGAGGATCCAAAAACTTGCCCATATCGGTTACCAAGCCATAACGGCGGGCCAAATGGCCATCCAGCCAATCGGTTGCCGCCGCCAACAGGAACGCCCAGAGGGCCAACCTCTCCCCCAGTGGGGATCGCAGGCTCAGGCCCAGCAAAACAAAAGGGATCCCTGCCAGCCGCAGCAGGGTGACGGCGGTGGGCAGGTTCACCCACTCCAGCTTGGCACGTTGGACGGCGCTGGGATTCTCCACCTTCGGATCTGGCCTCAAGGATCAGAACTATCAGAATTATCGGTAACGGCCCAGGCGCTCGGTGAGCAGGTGGTAAAACCCCTGGGCATCCACCCCAAAAGCCACCTGGACATTGGCAGGGCGACCACTGGATCCCCAGCGATCCACCACCGTCCGGCCCAGGTTCAAGGGGCTAGCCGTTTCCACCTCGACGTAGCAGGGCTTGAGCTCGAACAACTGCGGCTGTAACAGATAGGCAATCACACAAGGGTCGTGCAACGGCCCCCCCGGTAGCCCGTAGCGTTCTACGTCGACCTTACCGTAAAAGGTGAGCATATTGGCCACCGTCTGCCCAACGCGGGTGCCCAGGGCGCGGATGCGCTCAATCCGCTCCGGCGTGCTGAGGACCTGTTGGGTGACGTGCAAGCCCAGCATCACCACCTCCGGGATCCCGGCGCTGAGCACGATCTGGGCGGCGTGGGGATCGGTGAGGATGTTGAACTCGGCTGCCGGGGTAACATTCCCCTCAAAGGCGGATCCCCCCATAAACACCAGCCGCTGGATGCGCTCCACAATCCGGGGCTGCTGCACCAGGGCCACCGCTAAGTTGGTCATCGGGCCTAGCAAAGCCAAAGTAATCGGCTCAGAGGCAGCCATCAGCGTCTCGATGAGATAGGTTACCGCATGCCGGGATCCCAAAGGCATCTGGGGCTCCGGCAGATCTGCCCCATCGATCCCGGTTTTGCCATGCACCTGCTCGGCAGTTTCCAGAGGGCGCAGGAGAGGGCGGGGACAGCCGGCATACACCCCCATCTGCGGCTGACCGGCCAATTCACAGATCTGTCGAGCGTTGCGGCTGGTTTTGTCCAGAGAGACATTGCCGGCCACCGTGGTAATGCCCAGCAATTGCAGCTCTTCTGGCGACGCCATAGCCAGCAGCAGAGCCACCGCATCGTCTTGGCCAGGGTCACAGTCGATGATCAGGGGCACCATAGGGATCTCGGCAGCAGCTCACTCACCCCTAGTTTAGGTTTTTCTGATACATTTACGCTGAACACTGCTGAGCATTACTGCTCAACG
>NZ_JANSIM010000183.1:0-4985 GCF_047502655.1 Synechococcus sp. R5-12
TTGAACAGTGATGTTCAGCAGTGTTCAGCGTAAATGTATCAGTCCGCTAACCCATCTCCTATCTACCCTGCCCAACATAGGGTTCTTGGAATCTTCTTGATTATTCCTCGATTATTCCTCGATTATTCGTCAGCTACTTCTGTCTTCAATTCAACTCAACTGGGGAGCTTTCCCGGTTCTGATAGGCTGGGCGTGGATCCCGCCGCATGGGAAAGGAGACCGGCAAAGGCTGTACTTGGGCCAATTCTTCTTGCAGAGCAGCGTGTAACCAGCCATTGCTGGCCAACAGTCGGCCACTGTAAACGTCCACCGGGCTGCCATCATAAGCGGTCACCTTGCCGCCTGCCTCCCGCACCAGAACGATCCCTGCGGCAATGTCCCAAGGGGAGAGGCCCCGCTCCCAGTAGCCATCCAACTGACCGGTGGCCACATAGGCCAAATCCAGAGCTGCAGATCCGCCCCGCCGCACTCCTTGGGTGAGATGGGTAAAGTGGCAAAACTCGGCGTAGTTGTTGTCAGGGGTTTCGCGACGATCGTAGGCAAAGCCGGTCACCAGCAAGCTCCGAGACAATTCAGCCGTTGTGGAGACTCGAATGGGTTGGCGGTTGCGGGTAGCCCCCATCCCTTGGACGGCGCGAAACAGATCCCCGCGAAAAACATCACAAACAACCCCCAAAACTGGCTCCCGCCCCTGCAGCAAACCGATGGAGACGGCGGCAAAAGGGTAGCCATGGGCAAAGTTGGTGGTGCCATCCAGGGGATCGATCATCCAAGCGTAGGCACCCTCCGGGGATCCCTGCTGGCCTGATTCCTCGGTCAAGATGACATCTTCGGGGAAGTGCCGCCTCAAGATTTTCAAGATGAGATCCTCGGAAGCGCGATCCGCCGCAGTCACCAAGTCGCCCGGACGTTTCTCCTCGATGGCGAGGGTGCCTCCCACATAACTGCGCAGCAAAGCCCCTGCCTCCAGGGCAGCTTCTGTGGCCACATCCAACCGACGCAGCAGGGCCTCTGTCACACCCCTACCTCAAGAATCTGTTACTCAGGATAGCCCGCGAAGGCTGAGGCTCCCAAGGGATTCCTGAAAACCAAAATGGGCCCAACCTGAGCCCAAGCCCAGTTTCCGGGGAAAGGGGGTATCTCCAAGGCTGCCTATGGTGTATAGTACAGTACACTGGGGCTTGTGGGTTTTCCGGCAGCCCGCCAAGACCAGAGTTCCTTTGAAAGCAGTAGGGTTTTGGGGAACTATAGATAAGACTTTGAATTTGGAAAGCCAAGCTGCTGTAAATGGCGTTGAGCGTTGAGGGGGGAAGACCTTTGCCACATAGCTACGACGATTTTTTCACCTCCATCACAGAGGTTGGCGGGAAAAGTCCTCTTCCCAGCCAGGGCTTTGATCTGCCGGCGGATTTGTTCGATCAAGTCCCTGAACGGCCGGTGTCCCATCCGGAGTTCACCCTGTCCATCTGCCATCCTGTCCGGCCCTGCAGCTACATCCTGCGGGAGAGTATCTACACGGTTGGACGGGATCCCTCCAACGCCATCCAGATCGTCAATCGGTTTGTCTCGCGTCACCACGCTTACCTGGTGCGGGTGCCCACCAAGTCCAACCGGACAGGGTTTACCTATTGCCTGATCGACGGCAACCGCAAGGGCCAGTCCAGTACCAATGGGGTGTTTGTCAACGGCACGCGGGTGGCTACTCACTACCTGAGGAGCGGAGATGTCATCTATTTCGGGCCAGAGATCCGCGCCTATTTCTTCGAGGTGGCCCGCATTCTCCCTGTGAACCCCTTTGACATCGGCCCTGGCCTTGGCGAAGAGCTTCAGCTTCCCCACGACACAGGAAGCCACCGCAACCGTTGACAGATCTAAAGCTGCATCGCTAAATTAATTAAGCCGGTTAAGCAATGTGAATTGGGGCATCGCCAAGCGGTAAGGCAGCGGGTTTTGGTCCCGCCATTCGGTGGTTCGAATCCATCTGCCCCAGCTTAAAATCCAACCGAGAGCACAAAGGCGCAAGCCCTTGGGATCCCGTGCAGACCGGAGGGTGCGGCTCTGGGCATCAGCAGGGCGGTTAACTAGGGGATTGCAGAGTCGCTTTTGCCAACGGAGGCCCTGGCTTGGCGAGGCTGGCCGCGGAGAGAATGGCAACAACCAGAAACCAAGGGTGAGGGATCCGGGGTGAGCTGTTCAGGTCGATCCTTGATGGTGGTGGGAACTTCTTCCCATGTGGGCAAAACCCTGCTGGTAACAGCCCTCTGTCGCATTCTCAAGAAAGCGGGAAAAAGGGTCGCCCCCTTCAAAGCTCAGAACATGTCCCTCAACGCCTATGTCACCCCAGACGGCAAGGAGATTGCCTACGCGCAGGCTCTGCAAGCTTGGGCTGCCGGGATCCCCCCTGCGGTGGAAATGAACCCGATTCTTCTGAAGCCCCAGGGCAACCTGACTTCCCAGATCGTCTTGAACGGAGTGGCGGTGGGCACCTACCGCGCCGGAGAGTATTACGAGCGCTGGTTTGCGCCGGCCTGGCAAGCGGTTAAAGAAGCCCTTGCTCGCCTACAACAGCAGTACGACTGGATCCTTTGCGAGGGGGCAGGCAGTCCGGCAGAGGTGAACCTCAAACATCGAGACTTGGCAAATATGCGGGTTGCCTTGCATTTGGGATCCCCCACTTGGCTGGTGGCGGACATCGACCGAGGTGGGGCGCTGGCCCATGTGGTGGGCACGCTCCAACTGCTGGAACCTGAAGAGCGGGCCTTGATCCGGGGCATTGTCTTCAACAAATTTCGCGGCTCGCGGGAACTGTTGCAGCCCGGCCTGGATTGGCTGGAAAACTACACCGGGATCCCAGTTGTCGGGGTCTTGCCTTGGGTGGACTGGGTTCTGCCCCAAGAGGATTCGATGGGAATTGCAGCCAACCCCCTGCTTTGGGAAGATCGCCGCGACCGGGCCGGTGGCCAAGCCCTGAGGGAAGGGCGCCTGGAGATTGCTGTGGTGCGTTTGCCCCAGGTGGCCAATTTCTCGGATTTTGACCCCTTGTTGGCGGAGCCCACCGTCCATCTGCGCTGGGTTCACCCCGGCCAAAGTTTGGGATCCCCGGATGTGGTCATCCTGCCCGGCAGCAAAACCACCCTCAACGATCTGTTCGCGTTGCAAAAGACCGGCTTGGCCGAGCAACTGCGCCAATACTCCGGCCATATCGTCGGCATTTGCGGCGGACTGCAAATGTTGGGAGAAACCATCGCCGATCCCGAAGGCTGGGAGGGGATCGCCGGCACCTACTCGGGGTTGGGCTTTCTCCCTTTGACCACCGTTTTACAACCCACCAAGGTCACCCAGCAGGTACAGACCCAAAGCCGATGGCCTGCCCTGGCCCCCATCCAGGGGTACGAAATTCATCAGGGATCCACCCAGGCGGATCCCTCTGGCTGTCTGCCGCTGTTCGACCGGGAGAACCTGGGCTGGCGGGATCCCACGGGTCGGATTTGGGGCAGCTATCTGCATGGCCTGTTTGACAACCACCTGTGGCGGCGACAATGGCTGAACTGGCTGCGCCGACAAAAAGGCTGGGATCCCTTGCCGGATCTGGAGGGCCACTATGCTCAGCAGCGGGAGCAATTGCTGGAGCGCCTGGCCGATCTGTGGCAGCCTCACCTGGACTTGGGCCTGTTGATGGAATAGCCGCTCCGAAAGGCTTATGCAACGCTGAACAAAACAGAACTTTGCCCAGCATCGCTGCTTTCTTCCTGCTTCAGCGACCCATGACTAGTGGCAGAGTTCACCCCCACCACCCCGCCAGAGGAGTCTCCACAGGCGTCACTTCCCCCAGAGCTTGGGGTAGTTCTGTACCACCGCAACAGGTTTAGGGCTGCATTCAAGTCGCGGTCTAGCTCCAGACCACAACACGGGCAGCAAAACACCCTTTCCTGCAGTGGCATCTTCTGTCGGTGCCCACACCCTGAACACAGTTGGCTGGACGGATAAAACCTATCCGCCACCACCACCTGACAGCCGTAGAGCCGGGCCTTATACTCTAGCTGTCGCCGTTCGCGATAGCGGGACGGAGTCCTCAACTCGTAGAACCCACAGTCTGACAGCGCTCCTGCCAGCTTGCGGTTCTTGAGCAGGTTCTTCACCTGCAAGCCCTCAATCACCACCACCCGATACTTCTTGGCCAGGTAAGTCGTTAGCTTGTGCAGATTGTCTTGCCGAATGTCTGCCACCCGCTTATGGGCCTTGCCTAACTGCACCACCGCCTTCTTACGGTTAGCGGATCCCTTCTGCTTGCGACTCAGCCGCCGTTGCAGTCTGGCCAGACGCTTCCTCGCCTTGCGGTAGGGCTTTGGATTCTCGAATACTTCCCCGTCGGAACAGGTGGCCAGGTGATGGATACCTAAGTCCACTCCCACAACTTCCCCGGTCTTCTCCACCTGAGGCGCTGGAGCTTCATATTTGAAGGAGATATACCAATGTCCGGCGCGAAGACTAATGACCACGTTCTTGGGTGTGGCGGTGGGGAGCAGCTCCGCACAGCGTAGCCAACCAAGGATAGGCACCTTGATGCGGTCACCAGAGATGCGGATGCTGCCCTCCAAGTAGAAGCTGTCTCGCACCCCCTTACGCTTAAAGCGGGGAAACCTACCCTGCCCACTCCGCCAGCGCTTAAAGGCTTGCTCCAAGTTGCGTAATGCCTGCTGAGGAGCGCATTTGGAGACCTGGTAGTACCAGGGGTTTTCCTTCTTAACCTCGGCTACCAGGCGCTTGTGCAGGTCAATGGCGGTGGGGAGTTTCTGCCGGTTCTCCAGGGCTTGCCGACAGATGGCCAGGCCCCAGTTGTAGGCGTGACGGGCTACCCCAGCGTGCTGAGCGGCTAGGGTCTTCTGCCGGTTATTCAGCTCTAAGCGGGTGCGGAATCCAAGCAGCATTCAGATAGAAATTGCAGGAGCCCCGTACGGTACCCGTAGGGTCAGTGTCGGGAGGAA
>NZ_JANSIM010000184.1:0-1060 GCF_047502655.1 Synechococcus sp. R5-12
TTTAGAGCGCATTGCCGCGGGGGAGGACTTCTTCAGGGAACTCAAAGCGCTCATGGGGCTGGTCCTGCGGCGCCATCCACGCCCGAATCCCCTCGTTCAGCAAAATGTTCTTCGTGTAAAACGTCTCAAACTCCGGGTCTTCCGCTGCCCGCACCTCCTGACTGATAAAGTCATACGCCCGCAGGTTCAGCGCCAACCCCACTACCCCAATGCTCGACATCCACAAACCCGTCACCGGCACAAACAACATGAAAAAGTGCAGCCACCGCTTGTTGGAAAACGCTATCCCAAAAATCTGGCTCCAGTACCGGTTGGCCGTCACCATCGAGTAGGTCTCCTCCGACTGCGTCGGCTCAAAAGCCCGAAAGGTGCTGGCCGCATCCCCATCCTGAAACAGGGTGTTCTCCACCGTCGCCCCGTGGATGGCACACAACAGCGCTCCACCCAAAACGCCAGCCACCCCCATCATGTGGAACGGGTTCAGCGTCCAGTTGTGGAACCCCTGGAAAAACAGCAAAAAGCGGAAAATCCCCGCCACCCCAAAGCTGGGCGCAAAAAACCAGCTGCTCTGCCCCAGCGGGTAAATCAAAAACACGCTCACAAACACCGCTATCGGCGCGCTAAACGCAATGGCGTTGTAGGGCCGCACCCCCACCAGCCGGGCAATCTCAAATTGCCGCAGCATAAATCCAATCAGTCCCAGCGCTCCGTGCAGGGCCACAAAGGTCCACAGCCCCCCAATCTGGCACCAGCGGGTGAAGTCCCCCTGGGCTTCGGGGCCCCACAGCAGCAGCAGGCTGTGCCCCATGCTGTCGGCGGGGGTGGAGACGGCTACGGTCAGGAAGTTGCACCCTTCCAGGTAGGAGCTGGCCAACCCGTGGGTGTACCAGGAAGTTACAAAGGTGGTGCCGGTGAGCCAGCCGCCCAGGGCTAGGTAAGCGCAGGGGAACAGCAGCAGCCCGGACCAGCCGATAAACACGAATCTGTCGCGCTTGAGCCAGTCATCGACGATGTCGAACCATCCTCGCTCCTGACGCACGCGCCCTACCGCTATGGTCAT
>NZ_JANSIM010000185.1:0-1925 GCF_047502655.1 Synechococcus sp. R5-12
TTCAGTATAGTTGAGCTTATTATTGACTAGAGTCATGCTCTTCTAAAGGCTCTGTCCCGCTGTCGCGAACGGCCATAACTTTCACCCAACCTCTAGCGGATAGAGTAGGCTGCTGAGGCGGCAGGCAACTGCAAGGATAGGGATCCCAGCGGGGCCAAGGTGGTGCCGGGGTAGTAGAAAGCGAGGATTTGTGCCACGTTAAACCCCTGCCGAGCCAGGGTATAGGAGCCATACTGGCTCAGGCCCACCCCATGGCCAAAGCCGCCACCGATGAAGCGATAGCCTGCCAATCGCTCCCCTTGTTTCAGAGGCTCTATCCGAAACAGGGTGCTGTACAGGCGAGGAAAAGCCAAGCGTACCTGATCCTTGCGCAAAAGAATCGAGCGGATCCCTTCTGCCGTCTGCAAGTCCAATTGCATCACCTGCACCCGGCCACTGGCGGAGCGCTCCAGGATCTGCATCCCCGCGATGCTGCTCCAGGTGGGCATCGGGATCCCTAGGTAGTCTTGGCCGGCCCGCAACTGGGTGTTCAGCTCCTCCAGAGATAGGGAGAACTCCCAGCGGAATAGGCGGGATACTCCTGCTTCGTTGAAGCCCTCTCGCTGGGCCAAAAACGCCTGGAAGCTGCTCTCCTGCCGCAAATCCAGGGGCTTACCCGGTTGATGGCGCTCCTCGCCCTGCGGAGCACGATGGGCAATATCCGCTTGCGGGCGTAGGTAGGGGCGCGGATCCCCGTCCCAAACGTCTTCAAAGGCCGCCGAGATGCCGCCATTGGTAGAGGAATAGACAGCATCCACCAGCTCGCCATTGTAGGTGAGCACCAGGCCACTGGTTTGGCGAATGGCCTCGTCAGCCCGCGGGTGGGTTCCGGTCAATCCCTTGTAAACCTGGCAATGGGTATTGGCGCAGAGCTGATAATCGTCAACCTGAAAGCGGTGGAGGTTCTTGAGGGCGTAGGTGCGCGCCAAAATCGCCTGGGCGGCCATGGCGGCAAAAGGGGCCCCTGGCCCCACCTCGTGGGGAACTACCCCCCGCAAATAGGTTTCCAGAGGCACGGCATTGACCACAGTGTAGCTGCCGTAGGCGTTGGGCTGAATGGTAATAGAGCCGGCGTAGTGGCGGTCGTTCACCCGCAGATAGCCAGCATCGGAGGTCACCCTGAGGCGGGTGCGGTGGTAGCGAAAGTGTTCATGAACCCAGCTTAGCTCCGCCCGTTCGCGTCGCTCCTGCACCTCGAGCCGCACATGGGGGATCCCTTCTTTCTGGGCATACTGCTGAATCTGGATCAGTTGTTGCGGGGTGTAGGCGCGGTTGGCCCACACCTGCCATTCTTGCGGCTGGGCGATCTCGGTGCTGATGCCCAGAGACTGCCAATGGTTGGCGTTGGCCTCGGCACTCTCAAAACTTTTGTGGCTGCTGAGGATTAGACGGTATACGGTTTCCGGGGTGGTCAGGGCGCGATTGACAATGCCGATGCTGACCCGAGGCGTTCGCTGGGTCTGGGTGCTGCCGTCTGCTTGAGGGAATTCCAGGGTGAGAAGGGATCCCGTCGGCGCCGCCAGCTCCACTTGATCCGTCTCAGAACGGCCAAAGCGTTGCACAATGCCTATATGCAGGATTGGGTTTTCGGGGGTGGCTGCCGTGGCCAAGGTCTCTTCACGAACTCCGGTTGCGTCGGCGGCATGGAGCGCTAAGGCCGCCAGCAACAGGCCCAAGCCGGAAATGAGGGTGCTCTGTTTGCGCCAGCGGGACGGAGCCCCTAAAAACCGACGGGGTTTGGCAGTGGGAGGCTGACAACTGGCCATGGCCGCTTTATCTTAAAGCACACCCTGTCGATTTTACCCCCATCTTTTTTGGCCTACCTGCAGCGGTTGCGTCAGCAGTGGGGAGCATGCCTCTAACCCCCAAAACCCTGAACTTTGCTG
>NZ_JANSIM010000186.1:0-14481 GCF_047502655.1 Synechococcus sp. R5-12
TTTCAGTATAGTTGAGCTTATTATTGACTAGAGTCATGCTCTGCTGCAGCCTAGCCTTTGATCATAGTCCGGCTCTGCTCGCCCGTTGGTCTGGGAATCCGTCCGTCAACACATCTTGCGGGCAGGGTGACTGCACAGAGCCGTGGGATCCCTCCTGCCTATGCCGAAGGACTCCATCCAAGTAGCGCGAACGGCGGTTATGAGGGACGCAGCGCAAGCGATCGCAGGGAAGCCAGTGGCAACCAGAGGGCTCTAAAGCATCCTATACTGTTGCGGCTGTCCGAATCACGAGGAACCTGCCGCTTATGTCTGAGCTTCTCCCTTTGCCTTCCCTCCAAGACCGGGTGGCTGTGGTCACCGGAGCCAGCCGGGGCATTGGCCGGGCGATTGCCCTGCACCTGGGGGCCATTGGAGCAAAAGTGGCGATCAACTACGCCCGCTCCGCTGCCGAAGCCGAGTCCCTGGTGGAGGAGATCGCGGCCCTGGGGGGAGAAGGGATCCCTGTGGCCGCCGATGTGTCTTGCCCAGAGGCGGTGGAGAGCCTGTTTGCCCAGGTGATGGAGCGGTGGGGTCGGGTGGATGTGCTGGTGAACAATGCCGGCATGGCCCGCGACACCCTGCTGCTGCGCATGAAGCCAGAAGATTGGCAGGCGGTGCTGGATCTCAACCTGACGGGGGTCTTTCTCTGCCTGAAGGCAGCTGCCAAGATCATGGTGAAGCAGCGCCAGGGGCGCATCATCAACATCACCTCGGTGGTGGGCTTGGTGGGCAATGCCGGCCAGGCCAACTACAGCGCCGCCAAAGCAGGGGTGGTGGGCCTCACCAAGACGGCAGCCCGGGAGCTGGCCAGCCGCAACATCACCGTCAACGCCGTGGCACCGGGGTTCATCACCACCCAAATGACCGAAAAACTGGATCCTGGCCCGATTTTGGCGCAGATCCCCCTGGGGCGACTGGGATCCCCGGCAGAAGTGGCAGGGCTGGTGCGTTTTTTGGCGGCAGATCCGGCGGCGGCCTACATCACAGGACAGGTTTTTGCCATCGATGGCGGCATGGTGATGAGCTAGGCACTCTACCACGCCAGGGCTAGGCCATCGGCACGGGGTTCGGAAGCCGCAATGAAGTGATCCCCATCCCGCAAGAGGATCTGTCCCCGGCCAAAAAGACCGCAATCCTCTTCTGCGTCCACCACCTGCACTGCATGGCCGCGGGCGGAGAGTTCGCGCACCACCTGGGGCGGCACCGTGCTCTCCAGCGCCACCTGCGGGATCCCTTGATCCCACAGCACTCGCCAGCGGGGCGCATCCAGAGCCGCCTGGGGGTTCAGGCCGTAATCCACCAAATTCACCACCACCTGCACATGGCCTTGGGGCTGCATTGCCCCCCCCATGACACCAAAAGGGCCGAGGGGGATCCCTTCTCTGGATAGAAAAGCGGGGATGATCGTGTGGTAGGGGCGCTTGCGGGGGCCCACCTGGTTGGGATGGCCGGGCTCCAGGGTGAAACCCGTGCCGCGGTTGTGGAGAGCAATGCCCGTGCCCGGAACCAGCAGACCACTGCCGAAGCCATCGAAATTCGACTGAATCAAAGACACCATCAACTCACCATCAGCTGCAGCCAGGTAAACCGTTCCCCCCTCCGGCAGCCCTGGCGGAGCCAAGGAGATTGCCTCAGCCCCGATCAACTGCCGCCGCCGCTGTGCATAAGCCTTATCCAGCATCTGGGCAGGACTGACCCGCACATACTCCGGATCCGCCACCTGTCGGCTCACATCGGCAAAGGCCAGCTTCATTGCCTCAATCTGCAGGTGATAGCGCTCGCCGGCATCGTAGGAGATCCGACCCAGCTCAAAACCCTCCAAAAGGTTGAGCGCCATCAAAGCGGCAATGCCCTGCCCGTTGGGGGGGATCTCCCAGACGGTGTAGCCGCGGTAATCTGTATGGATGGGTTCCACCCAATCGGCCTGGTGCTGGGCCAAGTCGGCGGGGGACAGGAAGCCGCCCGTGGCCTCCGAGAAAGCCAGCAACTTCTCCGCCAGCTCCCCCCGGTAAAAACTCTCACCCCCGCTGTGGGCAATGGCCTTCAGGGTTTGGGCATGCAGGGGGCTGCTCCAGCGCTCCCCAGCCCGTGGGGCACGCCCTTGGGGAAAGAAAACGGCCTTGAAGGCCTCGTGGCGGGGATCTGGCAGGGGCAAATAGATGGACTCCGCCGCCTGCCACAGTTGGGCCACCTGGGGAGAGACCGGAAATCCCTCTTGCGCCAGACGAAGGGCAGGCACAAACAGACGCTCGAACGGCAGCTTTCCCCAGCGCCGGTGCAAGGTCTGCCAAGCGGAAACTGCCCCCGGCACCGTCACCGCTAACCAATCGTAGGGGGGGATCCGCCCATGGTCCCGGTACCGCTCCGGCGTCAGGGCGGCTGGGCTGCGACCGGAAGCATTCAACCCGTACAGCTGACCCTCCTCCCCCCCCTCCCACACCAGAGCAAAGGCATCGCCGCCAATGCCATTGGAGGTTGGCTCCACCACCGTCAAAGCCACCGCCATTGCCACGGCTGCATCCACAGCATTGCCGCCCGCCCAGAACATCTCCATGCCCGCCATTGCCGCCAAAGGTTGGCTGGTGGCCACGGATCCCTGTCTGCCCATCACCACCCGTCGCCGCGAAGCAAACGGATAGCGATCCAGGGCCTGCCGCAAAAAAGTGGGTGCTGGCATATCGCTACGCGACGCTCTCGCGAATGGGCTGGGCTCCCTACACAGGCAGGTTATCGCTACGCGACGCTCTCGCGAACAGGAGTGCGGCCAACTCCGCAAAGCTGTCCACCACCACATCTGCCCCGGCGTGGCGCAGTTCCTCGGCGGTGAAAGCCGTGGTGAGGCCCACCGCAAAACAGCCAGCCCCCTTAGCGGCGCGGATCCCATGGGTAGAATCTTCAATCACCCAACACAACGCCGGATCCAACCCCACAGCGGCAGCCGTTTTCAGGTAAGGCTCTGGGTCGGGCTTGGCCCGCTGAATGTCTTCGGCGGTAATCACCGCGTCAAACCAGCGGTGCAGGTCGAAGCGCTGGAAAATCTGCGCTTGATCCCGGCGGATGGCCGAAGTGGTGACGGCCAGGGCAGAAAAGCGCTGGCGGCTGGCCGCCAAAAACTCCAGCACCCCCGGCACCAGGGGTACCTCTGCCAGCAGCTCGCCAAAAGCCTTGGCCTTTTCCTCGATCAAGCGCTGCACCAGCAGGGGCCGTTCTGCAGGTGGGGTGTCCGTCTGGTGTTGGACAAGGTACTCGAACATGTCGCGGTCGGTGCGCCCCTTGAACTGCAGGGAGATGGGGGCCAAATCCAGGGATAGGTGGCAGCGTTGCAGGGCAATGGCCCCGGCGCGGGCATGGATTGGTTCCGAATCCACAATCACCCCGTCCATATCGAAGAGCAAGCCGGCAGTCACGTCAGCCTTCCCCTGTTGTAGGCACAGCACTTTGGATTGCATAGACATTATCGCTACGCGACGCTTTCGCGAATGGGCAAGCACGGGACAGGGATCCCCTTTAACAACCATACTGCCCCGTCTCCATCCCCCACCCGCAGAAGCGGCTGGTGATCTGCCAAATGGGATCCAACACATCGGTCAGGGCGTGGTCACTCTCCACCGCCACCAGTTGGGCCCAGGGGCGACGGGCCACATAGTCTCGACTGGCTTGAATGGGGATGGTGTCGTCTTGGATCCCGTGCACAATTAGGGTGGGCACAGGCCGTCGTAACCCCCCATCCGGGTAGCGCTGGGCATCGGCGACAAAGCCGTACTCCAAAGGGAGAGGGCGGCCTTCTCCGTAGTGAAACACCATGAGTTGTCCGGTTCGCTGCCAAGTCTCCACCGCCTCTGCCCCCAGCCGCGGCAGCCAATGGCCTAAAAAGCCAAAAGCCGGCGCCAAGAGCACCAAGCGCTGCACGCAAGGTTGTCGTTCGGCAACCCAAGCAGCCACCAGGCCCCCCAAGCTAGAGCCGATGAGGGTGACAGGGGGGTAGTTCATCTCGGCAAGCTGGCTGGAAACCTGCTGGATCTGGCGGGTCAGGGTGAGCTGGGCAAAATTGTCCTGGTTCAGATCAGGCACCTGAACAGGGATCCCCACCTGCTGCAGCCGCTGCCGAAAGAAAGTTGCCTTGGCCGACTGCGGCCCAGAGCCGAATCCATGCAGGTAAATCGCCAACACGGAAAGGGATCCCTATGGCCCTGTGGCTGCCGAGAGCCAGCCCGCTCCCAACACCACGCTGATGGAGAGGAAAAGGGTCGCTACCGTCCAGGTGATGCGGTTGAGGTTTTGCTCAGCACTCTTGGAGCTGGAGAACAGCTGGGCCTGCCCGCCAATGCCCGCCAACCCATCCCCCTTAGGGCTGTGCAGCAGCACCAAGATCACCAGCAAGATGGCCGAAGCCGACCAGAGAAACTCGAAAAACGCTTCCATCGCAGCGGATCCCTGTAGGGCAAGTTGCTAAGGCCATTATCGCTTGGAACCTCATCTTAGCGCACCCTGTCTCGGCATCGCTCCCATTTCAAACTCAACTCGGCAGGCCCAGACCCATCTACTTGCTTCTCAGGTGGAACGGGTGCTGCTCCTTCTGGGGGTGTTGCTTTGCCTCAAAAAACGACCCCAAACGGGGCCGCTCGGTCTTTTCCGAATCTCTATGGAGATCTCCAGTGGATCCCCACCTCACCTACAAGGGCAAACAGTATTCACCTCAGTAGCTTACGCCCCGGTAGGTCAGGGGCTGATGAGGGTGAGGCATCGCTTTCTTGCTGGTGTGGTGCACACAGAAGGTTTGACCGCGATACTGAGCCTGCAACTCCTCATCGCTGAGCTGAGTATGCGCAGGAACGTAGTCAAAGGTGTTGCCACGGAAAGAGAGTTTCATATATCGCCTCCATCAACGAAGGGTTGAGTTTGTTGTCGTTGGGCCCTACGCCACGGAAAGAGTGGCGCGATTCAGTTGAGGCGCGTTCCTTCGGGAAGACCCCTACTTCCGTCTCTGCACAGCTCCAGGCCACTGGTGAGCCAACTGCAGAGATGAACGATTTATCCTATGTCTGTATCATAACTTACGGTTTTGCAGGTTTTTTGGGGGATTTATAGAAATTTAATCCGGCCATACCCGCAAAAGGGATCCCTTGCCGTCGGCTCTTCCGCGGCTTCTCGGGCCTGACTGGGCAATCACCTATGCACTTTTCGGAATAGATTGCCGCAACCGGTTCCGGGCCCAGGGCACCAATCCCGTATTCGGCCAGTCTCCGCAAAATTCTAATTTCTTCTATTTCACCGCCTGCGCAAGTGCCTGCAGCCCTGCTCGCAGACGTTCCTCGATGTCGGCCTCTAGCTGTAGTGTTCCAGCAGCGTCCAACTGAATTTGAGAACTCAGGATATAAACCCCTCTCAGGATGTGGGTTGCCCCCATCACCGCCAGCACAGGTTTCATCGCAAAGTCGATGGACAGCAGATGGGCCAGGGTTCCCCCGGTGGCAATGGGGAGAATCACTTTACCGGTAAAGGCGTCTTGATCCAGCAAATCCAGCAGTGCCTTCAACACACCTGGATAGGAGGCTTTGTAAACGGGAGCAGAGATGACGATCCCGGTAGCTTGGGCCACCTTTTGCTGAATTGCCTTGAGTTGAGGGCTATCGAACTTGGCCAGTGCCAGATCCTCTGGGGGCAAATCCCGCACCGAAACAAACTGAGTGGTCAATCCCAGATCGGACAGGATCCCGGCAGCGTGATGCAAGATGGCTTCTGAGCGAGAAGGAGTGCTGGGACTACCGGAGAGCAGGAGGATGCTGGACATAGGCCGCAGACAGAATACTGCCTCAGTTGTACCAGGGATCCCATGTGAAAGATGATTAACCCACTCTCGCCCTGCCCCAGCATGCACGATAGCTTTGTCTCTCGACGTCATTCCCTGCTGGTCAAATTGCGGGCAAAATATGCCCCCCGACTCCCCACCTACTCAAGGGGTCGGGAACGTGATAGGTTAGATTCAGCAAGGGTTTCAGCTTGCTAAACTTGAGATTGATTTACGCGGGCGTAGTTCAGTGGTAGAACGCTAGCTTCCCAAGCTGGATGTCGTGAGTTCGAGTCTCATCGCCCGCTTCTCCCAGTCAACCGGCAAAACCCGCTTTCCGCAAGCATTCCCGGACTTGGCCTAGTCCGGGAAATCAATGAGCTCAAGGTAAAAAGGGGTAGTTCGGGGTCAGTAAGATCTCCTTGGCCAGTGCCCAGTTAGGCAATGAAGCATGCAACTTTACGAGTACGACTTCTATGCCTGGACGCAAAAGCAAGCCGCACTGCTGAAATCGGGGCAGTGGGATCAACTGGATATCGCCAACTTGGTGGAGGAAATCGAGGCTTTGGGCAGGCAAGAACGCCGGGAATTGCTGCACCGGCTGGGGATCCTGGTAGGGCATTTGCTGAAGTGGCAATTGCAACCCCACCTGCGAGGCAAAAGTTGGCGGGCAACGATTACTGAACAACGCCGCCAGATCCAGCGATTGCTCAAAGACAGTCCCAGCCTCAAGCCCGATCTTTCGGCAGCCCTGCAAGAGGCTCACCAGGACGGGATCCTGTTGGTGGTGAGAGAAACACCATTGTCTGAAGCAGATCTGCCTGCCCAGTGTCCCTACACATTTGAGCAGGTGATGGATCCCGACTTTTATCCTGGCAAGGAAGATCCCCAGTGATCTGCTCAGCCCCCGGAACCAGAACCAGGGAGGGAGGGATCCCGACCCCGGTGGGTCTCCATCTGGCTGTCCACTACCCGTCGCAGCACTCCGTTGACGAAAGCGGCGGCCTCAGGATCCCCGTATTTTTTGGCCAATTCTACAGCTTCGTTGATGGCAACCTTCACGGGGCTGCTGGCCAGTATTTCCATCTCCACCACCGCCAGGCGCAGGATATCTCGTTCGATCCGACCAACCCGCTGCAATTGCCAACCCACCAAAGCCTTTTGCAAACGAGCATCAATCGCCTCCTTGTGGGTTCGCAGGGCAGTTAACAGTTGCAAAGCGTAGGCGCGCACTTCTTGGGATTGGGCAATGTGCAACAGTTCCGGCATGGACAGGGCAACGCCCACCCGGTTGACTGCTCTTTGGGACAACTGGACAACCTCATCCAAGATGTGGCGGACGCTGTGCAGCCGCTGTTCCAGGTGTTCTAGGGCTTGGCCGGCGTTGCCGAGAGCCACTTGCACCTGCTGGATTAGCTCCAGCACTTCCCCCCGTAGGGCATTGGGGTCAGGAACGTCCGCCTCCTTCAGAGTGATTTCCAGGCGCTGCAGGTGTCGTTGGGCCTGCTGAAGGCGGAGGGTGACGGAGCGGGATCCACCCTCTTCCTTTGGATCCGAATCGGCCAACAATAGAGGATCGCTCTCGTGCAACAAACGGTCGCTGCGCTGGATTTCCGCCGCCGCTGTGGAGAGGGTTTCATGGGTCTCTTCACTCAGGGCGCGGATGGCTGCCAGCAGCAAGTCCTCCAGTTGTTTTTCGCTCAGTTTGGCCGCCGTGGCCGGCAGTTGATTGACCCCCAGCAGGGCCAGTTCGCGGGCAATACGCCGAGGTTGCATTGCAGAATATCCATAGCTTCTGAAAGACTGCCCCATTGCCGCAAGGCGGCGCGCAAGCGCTATCGGGCTTAGCCATGCTAGCAGGTTGCCAATCCATGAAGAACGAGAGACTCACCCGGTCAACCGGCCCTAAAACTGCGACTTAACACCCGAAACACCAAAGATGAACTCTGCTCTGTGCCAAAGCGAGATTGGCTGGATACCGAGAGGGTGAGCCGTCGTTTGCTGCGGGTGATGCCCACATACAGCAGCCGCAATCGCTCTGCTGCCAAATCCAAAAAGGCTTGCTTGGTGGCCGAGTCGGCCTGCAGCTCCCAGCCGCCTTTGGGGCTGAGCTGTCGCAACTGAGCCAGGGCCTCTGCCTGCATATCCACTTCATCCAAAAACTTCAGCCCCAGGGTTCGCTCCCCGTACTGGGTGGGAAACTCGTAGGCCGACACCTGGGGGATGAACACCTGATCCCATTCCAGCCCCTTGGCCCGATGCAGAGTCGTGACAGTGATGCTGCCCGGCTCGGGGTCGAAGGCGAAGATCTCCGAAGGCAAGTTGTTGAGGCGGTGATCCAGAATCACTTGAAATTCTTGGGCGATCTCCTGCCAATCGGTTTCGGGCAGGGATCCGAGCACCTGCTCCAGCTGATCGATTACATAGCGACCCACAAACAGCTCTTCCGGCTTGCGGTAGAGGCTTTGAACGATCACATTCAGCACCTCCGGCCAAGGGGAGCGCCCGGCCCGGAGCCAACCGGCAAGGGTGCGCAGCAGCCTGCCCAAGTTCTGCCAAGGCGGGCCATCGGGCAGAGCGGGAGCCTCACCAAAGTTGGGGAACAGCAGCCGCTCCGGCAGAGAGGCGCGGATCCAGCTCAACATCGGCCCCAGTTCAGCACGTGGGATCCCCGCCCAATCCGCCAAGCAATCCACAGCAGCAGCCAAGCGAGTGGGGGCAGTGGGCTGGGCAAACCAGTCGATGATTCCCTTGAGCTGCAACAACACCCGCCGCTGACTGGGACTGCCCCGCAACAGATCGATCACCCGCTCCGCTCCCATTTCCTGGAGATAGCTGAGGGCTTTGCCCCCCAGCTCGTTAGTGGTGACCAGAATGGCCACCGTTTGGCCGGGAAAAGCTTGGGCGGCTGCAATGGCCTGCCGCGCCACCTGTTGCAGCTCCTCTTCCGGGGATCCGACAACCCGCAGAAAGTCCACACCACCCTCGCTGGCCGGGGGGTTTTGGCCACCGGAGGTGGCCAGTTGAATGGGCTGGGGGGCCAGAGCGGTGCGCAAAGCCGGGATGGGGTGCTGCTGATTCACCCACTCCACCAGGCGGTTGGCCAAAGCGATGATCTGGGGGGCACTGCGGCTGGATTCATCCAAGAGCACCACCTGAGGGCTGGCCTGGCAAAAGGCGCGAAACAGCCGCGGCTCGGCGCTGGTAAAGGTGCCCATGATGCTCTGGTTGGGATCCCCCACCCGCACCAGGTTGCCGGTGCGTTGGCTGAGCAGCCGCAGCAGCTCTTCCTGCAGGGGGGAACTGTCTTGGGCCTCATCCTCGAACAGGTAGTCGTACCAGTTCTGCACCTGCTCCCGCAGCTCTGGACTGCCCTCGATCAAATCCACTGCTTGCCAGCCCAGGTCGTCGTAGTCTAACTTGCCCAGGCGACGCAATTCCGCTTGATAACCGGCGTAGATGGGAGCAGCCCAGCCCAGATAGCCCTCGCTGGGGATCACTTCTGGCCCCAGGCGCAGATTCTTGGCCCTGCTGATGACCACCTGCACCATCTGCTGGAAACTGCGCCGGAACTGGGCTCGGTTTTGGGCGATCTTTTGCGGGTTGTTGTCGCCGGGGATCAGCGGCTCCCAGAGCTGAGTATGGCGGACGAGCCAAGCGCGGCACAGGCGGCTGAGCAACCGCTCCTGTTCGTATCCCTCCAAAATAGACAGCTCCTCCCAACGGCTGGGGGCCTCCCGCAACACCCGCAACGACAAAGAATGCAGGGTAAAGGCCTGGGTAAAGCGAGCCGGATACCCCGCCCGTTGCAAACGTTGATTGATGCGGCTGATCAAGTTGCCCCGCGCCGAACGCATGTAGGTGAACACCCCGATGCGCTCCGGTGGGATCCCCCGATTGAGAATTAAATCGGCGATCAACAGCTCCAGAATAAAGGTCTTGCCGCTCCCCGGAACGGCGGCGATCCCCAGCGGCCCCGATTGGTAGGCCAACGCCTGTTGCTGCGCCGGACGCAGGGTGACCTCAGGAAAGGGAGAAGAAGCCAGACCCAGCATGGGATCCCTGCCTAGCTGAGGATGAAGGTCTCGATGGCTGCCGCCACCCCGTCTTCTGCCACAGGAGGGGCAATCCAATCGGCATGGGGCAAGAGAGCTGGCGAGGCATTTCCCATCGCCACCCCGATCCCCGCATACCGCAGCATCTCAATGTCGTTGTCGCCATCGCCAATGGCCATCACCTGCTCCGCCGACAACCCCAGCATTTCCTCGGCCAAAAAACGAACGGCATTGCCCTTGTTCACCGCCGGATGGGTAGCCTCGAGAAAAATCGGCTCTGAACGGGTGAGGTAGAGCTGGTCAGGGGAATACCGCCGCCGCAGGGATCCCTGCAATTCCTGCAGGAACTCGGTATCCTCAGAAACAGCCAGGATCTTGGTGGGGCTTCGTCCGTATTGGGCGGAAGAGAACATCTGGAACGGCACCTGAGAGCGCTCAGCATAGGCCTGACTGAGAGGGCTCAGCTCCCGTAAGTAGAGCTGGTCATCGATGTAAAGGTGAACCCCCACCGGCTGATCCTGCAACGCTTGCAACAACTCCTCGGCCAGCGGCCAGTCCAGGCTCCAGTGCTTTAGGGTCTTTTGGCTATCGGGATCCCGAATTAAAGCCCCCTGATAGCTGCATAGGGGCATATCGGCCCCAATCGCGTAGTGGAACCGCTCGGCAGAACGATGCATGCGACCCGTAGCGATGGCTACTCGCACCCCTGCTGCTTTGGCCTTCTGAATGGCCTCCCGAACCGGCTCTGAAACCTGGTTGGAAGGCCCGGCAATCGTGCCATCGATATCCACCACCAACAGCCGAATCTGGGCACGGGGTGGAGAAGATGCCCGCTCTCTTTCCTCGGCTTGGACGTTAGCCTGAGTTTGCATTGCTGTTGTTTGCCCTCCTCCTGGCAACCTTCCAGACCGTAGCATGGCTCTGCCTCGATTGGTTGACGGTCATTGGCCGGCTCAGTACACAAAGAATCAACACAGAAGAATTGAACAAGTGAGATGGCCGGGTGGGGGATCGGTTTCCGCCCCTATTCCCGCCAACGAGAAAGCGTAGAATTAAGAAAGACTAGCCCCGTGATGGATGAAAACATTGTGATCATGCTGAAACGAATCGGTCGCGTCTGCCGGCCTCTGCTGGCCATTGCCCTGGCCTTGACCTTGGCCCTGGCTCCCATAGGCGCTGTTTGGGCACGCAGTGGCGGTCGCATTGGCGGCGGATCTTTCCGGTCTCCGACGTTCTCTGCCCCCCGCTCGATTGGCCCGCACTACTCAGCTCCTGTCTACCCCAGCTATGGAGGCGGCTTTGGTTTTCCGCTGCTGGTGCCCTTTTTCTGGGGAGGGGGGGGTGGTGGCCTGCTGACGCTGCTGCTCCTGGTTGGGGCAGGTAGCTTTTTGGTGCAGACGCTGCGCTCGGGGATCAGATCCGAAGAAGGGGACGATAGCATTGGGGTTCGCGATCCCCAGGTAACTGTTGCGCAGGTAAAAGTGGGACTGCTGGCCAGCGCCCGGCAACTGCAAAAAGACATGAACGCCCTGGCTCTGGAGGCGGATACTCAGTCGCCAGAAGGGCTGAGCCAACTGTTGCAAGAGGTCACCCTTGGCTTGATGCGCTACAGCGACTACTGGGCCTATGGCCATGCCCAAGCGGAGAAGCTGCCCCTCTCCCGCGCCGAATCCCTGTTCTATCAAGCCTCTTTACAAGAACGGAGCAAGTTCAGCGTCGAAAGCCTCAGCAACCGCAACAACCAGATCCAACAAGTCTCCCAAGCGGCGCTGCAGCGATCTGCTGCTGGGATCCCAGATGTTGGCGAGTACCTGCTGGTAACTCTACTGGTTGCGTATCGTGGTAACTTGGGTACACTACCTGTAGTTAACTCCATGGCGGATCTGCGGCAGTGCCTGTTGCAGCTGGCTTCGATTCCGGCAGATCGGATTGTGGCCATCGAAGTGCTGTGGACGCCGCAGTTGGAGGGAGACACCCTGTCGGCAGAGGCGCTGTTGACCGAGTACCCGGAAATGCGGCTCCTTTGAGAGCCTTTGGGCGATAGACGGCAACTGTTGGCTGAGTGTCTCAACTCCTCGGGATCCCCGCCGCTCAGGCTAGGGAGGTTGTATGTCCGGGTTAGATGCTTCAGCGGGCAGAGGCCGTCGTTCCCCTTGGGCATGGTCTGGCCAAGTCAAGCAGGCAGATTCTCTGTTGGATGAGCTGTTCGAGGATTTGGAGAACAGCTTGGAAGAGGGGCTGTCAGAAGCCGGCGAATATCCTTACCTCGGCACACGGCCCCCACTGCCTTCCCGGCGCTTCTCTGCTGCCGGAGGATTACTGCTGGGTATGGCTTTGGCCGCTACCTTGGTGGCAGGGCTGGCTTTTTGGATGACCCTGCGCCCGCGGGCGGTGGTTTTTTCGCAGGCCACTCGGGATCCCTTGGCTGAGGCACCCAATTCTTCCCATTCCGATGCTCACCAGGAGCCCTTGCTTCCCACTGCTGCTGATGTGGATGAAAACCCCAAAGCTCCACCTGAGGATTCTGCAAAGGCTGTCTTGGTCGAACCGGCAAAACCGCCGACTGTTGCCGCTCCTCTTGCTTCAAGAGGGGCTGGTCTTCCCTCTCCCCCCAGGGTACCTGCGCCTCCGGTGCCAGCGCGGATCCCACCCCAGCCTCTGCCGCAGATGAAGCTGGTGGGATTGATCCACGATCCAGGTGCCCCCAAGGCTCTGATCTTGATCGACAACGTAGTACGTCAGGTGGCTGTTGGCCATGCGGTAAAAGCAGAGTGGCGGGTTACCTCCATCAGCCCCTACGGTGTGACGGTGAGCAATGGTGCTCAAAGCGTTACCTTGCAGTTGGGACTGTCGCAGCGGATCTGAATCACCTGGATAGGGATCCCTGCTGGGTTGAGCAGCGCCTGGAGGGTGGGAGATTCGATTGAAGGAGAAGGGGCAGATGAAATTCGCCAAGCTGGGGCGAATGAGCCGCTGCAGAGTGGGAGTGGGCTTAGTTCTGGGATACCTCTGTCTCGGGCTGTTGGCTTGTCGCAGTACACCCCCCCTCTCAGAATCCCCCTCTGGGATCCCGGCGGCCTATGCTAGCCGCCCGCAACTGCAAGGGAAGGCAGTGGTGGAGATGGAGGTGCAAACTGCTGAGGGGGTAGGCAAGGTGATCTTGGCGATCCACGGGGAAGCGGCACCCCTGACCGGCGGCCAGTTCGTGGATTTGGTTCAGCGGGGCTTTTACAATGGCCTCACCTTCCATCGGGTGGAAAAGGATCCGCAGCCTTTTGTGGTGCAGGGTGGGGATCCCCGTGGTGACGGTACAGGGGGTGCAACAGAGCCGGGGAGCAACCGCCTGCGCACCATCCCCCTGGAAATTCAGCTGCGTGGGGAACCCTACCCCCGCTACAACACCTTGATCCAGGATCCCGCTGCTCTGAGTAAGTTGCTCTTGCCCCATCGTTTGGGGGCGGTGGCCATGGCCCGTTCTAGCCCACTTGACTCGGCCTCTTCCCAGTTTTACATCACCCTCTCTGCTCTGCCGATTTTGGACGGGCGCTATGCCGTGTTCGGCTACGTCACCGAGGGGATGGAGTGGGTGGAGCGCATCCAGGTGGGAGATGTGATCCGCTCGGCGCGGGTGTTGGAAGGAGCGGACTTGCTCAGGGTTCCGGGATCCCAACCGGAAAGAGCAGATCAGATGGAGGATCCCGGCAGTTTATGATGGGCAGCAACTCTGCTGCTGGTTTGGTTGTTGTGGCTCTGGCTTTTGCCTTGAGGAAGGGCAAGTTTTGCCCCCGTCCCCTCCGCCAACACCTGGGCACCCCTTCATGCAAGAAGACGCTTTTTCCCCCCTTGAGCCCCTAGACGAGCTGCCACCTCACTCACCGCCGGAGGTGGATGTGGAGCTGATGCTGCAGCAGTTGCAGGATCCGGATCCCTATTTGCGGATGCAGGCGGCCCGCGCCTTCTGTGAGATCGAAGAACCCCGCGCCGTTAAACCCCTGCTGGCCCTAGTCCGGGATCCCTGCCCGTTGGTGCGGGTGGGAGCAGCCTATGCCCTAGGTCGGAATCCGGATCCCGCTGAGGTGGAGGTGCTGATCGAGGGCTTGCGCTGGGATTGGAACGGCTATGTGCGCAAAGGTTTGGTGTGGGCGTTGGGCAATGCCAAGGATCCGCGGGCGTACCCGGTGTTGCTGGAAGTGTTGGCCGAGGATATCGCGGCAGTGCGATTGTGGGCTGCCAGTGCCCTCGGACAATTGGCTCAGGCGCAGGCGTTGCCCGGCCCGGCATTGGATGAGGTGGTCGCAGCTCTCTGCCGGGGCTTGGCTCAAGATCCAATCGCAGCGGTACGCGGCAACTGTGCCTGGAGCTTAGGGATCCTGGGGCAACAGGTGAAACTGGCTCTCGAGGATCCCATTGTTTACACGATGCTAACAAGGCAATTGCTGACCAGCGCCAGTCGCGATCCCGATTGGGGGGTGCGGGATGACGCGCGGCTTGCCCTACAAAAGTTGGCGGATCCCGATTTGCTGGAGCATGACTCTAGTCAATAATAAGCTCAACCATACTGAAAATAATGTATAATATGTTCAGTACGGATTACTACCA
>NZ_JANSIM010000187.1:0-7095 GCF_047502655.1 Synechococcus sp. R5-12
CCCTACGGGTACAGTGCGGGGCTCCTGCGATTTCTAGCTGACCAAGGGATCCCCCAGCTTGGAGGGGAGCGACAAAAGTCCAGGAGATCTAGGCTACCACCGGATGCTGTCGATGACTTGCCGCAAGATCTGGGCCGAGCGGTGCAGCTGCTTGCGCTCGCTCTCGGTGAGGGACATGGCCAGCGTGCGTTCCACCCCCTGCCGCCCGACCACTCTGGGCAAGCTGAGACAGACCTCTGGCAGATCGTACTCCCCTTGGGTGAGGCTGCTCACGGTTAAAACGCGGTGTTGATCCCGCAGCAGGGCTTGGACAATTTGCGTCACCCCTAACCCGATGGCGTAGCTGGTGGCCCCTTTGCGACGGATGATCTCGTAGGCAGCGTTGCGCACCTGCTCGAAGATATCCCCCAAATAGGCGGGATCCCAGTCCGGCGAGAGTTCCCCAATCGGGGTGCCGGCGATGTTCACCTTGCTCCAAACGGCCACCTCGCTATCTCCATGTTCGCCGATGATGTAGGCGTGCAGGCTACGCGGATCCACCCCCAGGCGCTCCGCCAAAAGATAGCGAAAGCGGGCTGTGTCCAAAACCGTCCCCGACCCAATTACCTGCCCTGCCGGCAACCCCGACAACTTCAGGGAAACGTAAGTCATGATGTCAACGGGATTGCTCACCACCAAAAGGAGTGTGTCAGGGCAATGCGCCATCAAGGCCGGGATCAAGCCTTTGAAGATCTCGACGTTGCGCTGCACCAAATCCAAACGGGTTTCTCCAGGCCGCTGCTTAGCCCCTGCCGTTAAAATCACTACATCTGACCCGGCGCAATCAGCCAGTTCCCCTGCCCGTATCCGCGTCGGCTCCACAAAGGGGATCCCGTGCACCAAATCCATCACTTCCCCTTCCAACTTGTCGCGGGCGATGTCGTGGATCACCAGCTCATCCAGGGTATTTTGGATCACCATCGCGTAGGCACAGGCCATGCCCACCTGCCCGGCGCCGATGATGGATCCCTTCAAAAGGCGGCGAGAAGTCAGCCCCTCGACCTGCTGCTGGGAGCGCTGCTTGGGTTGGTGCTTAGAAACAGTCATGGCTGCAGCCGCTACTCTTCGTTCTCCAGCTTAAGCCTGCCTAGAGGAAGAAAAAAACAGGCTACCGCTCTCCAGAAGAACTGGAAAGGCGAGAAGAGGCAGGATCGGTTGCCGCAGCGGACTGGATCCATCTGAAACAATAAAAACAATAAATAGCCCTCTAACCTTCAACAGTCCTCAACCCGGCTGCTGGGTTAGCCGCTGCCAAAGCTGCGGAGGAATGCGCTCGTGAGGACACTTTAGGGACTGAATCTGAGCTAAATCTTCCGGCATGTAGTGCAAGGCTACCCGCGCTGCCGGATCCAAAAGGCTGCGCCGTCGTCGGTTACATTGCTCCGCTTCTCCCAGAAACACGTCCAGCCAGCCATCTCGCTCTTGGTAGCGAATCCTCAAAGCAGAGAGAGAAGGCAGAGCAGAGGAAACTTCTTTGCGGTAGAGCCGAAAGCCCTGCTCCAGACTCCAGCCCAACCACCACTGAGGCGCCAATTGCCCCAACTGCCTACACCACACCCCCGCCTGAACCTGTTGCCATGCCATGCTTGCCACTCCGCAGCTTGTTCTCCTGAGAAGACTTAACTGCAAATCTTTAGCAATTGCTACTTGGGTAAGCACTCTACCAGACTCCTCAAGCTTAATGCAAGTCTTTATCAAAGAGGATCCCTACTTTGCCGGCACACTATTGAAAGCTAATCTCAATAGAGCTATGCTGTTACTCGGTTGAGTGGTGGAGTTGTATCCATCAGTCTTCCTCTCTTGCCTTGGATGCATCGGGGATCCCACGCCCGCGGAATTAGCCATCCTGGGTCTGGCAGGGATCCCTTTTCCAGGGCTAGCTGAGGTTCTTTCTAATGAGAGCCGTTCTAACTAATAGGAGCCTGGTTCCTTCCCAAGCGTGTCGATGTACGGGTAGAACAAGTTCGGGAGCCAGAAGCGGTTTAACCTTGAAAACGGCGACGCATAGCCCTTCACGTCGGCAGGACAGGCTTTTTAATAATTCTTTTAATTAACCTCAAGAGTTGCTTCAAAGAATATCCCCTCCGGAGCACCCAAAAGCCCGTGCCAGCCCGGGGATCTTTTGTATCGAGAGACACACAAACTCCCCCAACAATTCCATAGGATGACCGTAGAATGGCAGAGACAGCGTGAATTCATAGCTGTTTTTTTCGGCTTGCCCTCCCCGTTGCCCGAGCGTCTACTGGGTGTTCCTAGCCTATGGTTGAAAGGGGGACTGCTGGGCCAGACCAGGCTGGCAGCGTTTATGATGCGCTGACGCGGGCCGATCTGTGGAATCCCCAGGTCATGTACCGTGGGCGCCCGGTACAGGCTCGGGGACGGGCTGTGCTGCGCACCATGTTCGAGAGTGTCAGCGATGGGTTGTTTGTCCTTGAGTGTCTGCCCCCGGAGCCAGAAAGAGGCTCACCTCAACCGCGCTGTCGGTTTTTGGTGGGTAACCCGGCTTTTTGCAGGATGTTTTTTCTCTCCTCTCGACCTATCGAGGGAGAAGAGCTCCAGAGTTGTCTACCGCCTTCTCTGGCTGCGCAGATTCAACTGCACACCGAACACTGCCTCAGCCATGGCCGGCAAGTGAGCTTTGAGCTGAGCCTAACGGCCTCTGCCGCTCCCGACCCAGAGTCGACCCATGTTCTAATCGTTACCCTTTCTCCAGTAGTTGAGGAGAACAAGCCAATCAGCCGAATTGTCGGCTCCTGTCAGGACATCACAGCACGCAAGCAAGTGGAGTGGCAGCTACAGCGCAGCCAAAAGCAACTGTTGGAGCACAACCGGGCTCTGATGGAGCTCACCCGGCACAAAGCCCTTAGCCAAGGAGACTTACAAGCTGCTCTGCAACAGATTTGTACTACAGCCGCCCATACCCTGGGGGTGGCACGGGTGGGGGTCTGGCTCTACACGTCGGAGCGCTCCAGCATTCGCTGCATCAATCAATTCGAGATCACCCCAGACAACCCCGAGGGATCCCATACTCAAGGGGCGGAGATCTGGGCCAAAGACTATCCCCGTTATTTTCAAGCCCTAGAGCAAGAGCGCACCATTGCTGCCGACCAAGTGGTGGCGGATCCCCGCACCGCCGAGTTCGGCAATTCCTACCTGACAGCAATGGGAGTGGTCTCGATGCTGGATGCCCCCATTCGACTGGAAGGACGGATGGTGGGTGTTCTCTGCCACGAGCACATTGGCTCCCCTCGCCACTGGACCTTAGAAGAGCAAAACTTCGCCGGATCCCTGGCGGATTTGGTGTCTCTGGCCCTCGAGATCTCGGAGCGCCGGCAAGTGGAAGAGGAGCTGCGCCAGGCTGAGGAGCGCTATCGCAATTTTTTCGAGAATGCGGTAGAGGGCATTTTTTTCACCGATGCGGCAGGTCGGTATCTCTCCGCCAACCCGATGCTGGCCCAGATCTGCGGCTACAGCTCCCCCGAAGAATTGATGCGCGAAGCGAAAGAGGCGGGCAAGCGGCAGCTCTATGTGGATCCCAGCCAGTGGGAGGAATTTGTGCGGCTATTGCAGGAGCAGGGATCCGTGCGCGGTTTTGAGTATCGGCTGCGGCGGCGGGATGGCTCGATCATCTGGGTCCGAGAAAAGGCCCGTTTGGTTAAAGATAAAGCCGGAAACATCCTCGGCTATGAAGGCATCTGCGAAGACATCACCGCCCAAAAGCAGAGCTTAGCCTACATGGAGTTTCGCGCTCATCATGATGCCCTGACAGGTTTGGTGAACCGCGAATCCTTTCGGGAGCGGCTGCAGCAGGCCCTGCAGCAATACTACAGTGAATCGCTGGCCCTCTTCTTTGTGGATTTGGATCACTTCAAAGACATTAACGATACCTTCGGCCACAGTGTCGGCGATGCCCTGTTGCAGGGGGTAGCCGAACGGCTAACCAAGTGCGTTCGCCCTGGAGATATCGTCGCCCGCTGGGGAGGGGATGAGTTCACCCTGCTGCTGCCCCGAATTGGCAGCCCCACAGTGGCAGCGCGTCTGGCTCAGCGGATTGTCGATGCCTTTCAAACTCCCTTCTCCTGCGAGGGCCATTCCCTTTCCGTGACCTGCAGCATTGGCGTCGCCCTCTACCCCCAAGACGGCGTAGAAGTGTCCACCCTTTTGCACCATGCCGACTTGGCCCTCTACCAGGTCAAAGAAAAGGGTCGCAGCGGCTTTCAGCTCTACCGGCCAGTTTCAGGGATCCCGGCAGCAGTTCGCAACGCTATCCTGTAAGCTGGTTGGGTCAGAGGCCCTTCTGGTTTGTGATTTGTGCATCCAGGTCGCAGCTATCGCCGTCTCATTCCCTTTATCCGGCCCCATCTGTGGATGTTGTTGCTGGGGCTAACCTGTACCCTTGGCTTTGTGCTAACCATGCCCGCCCTCGCCTACTTGATCGAGTGGGTGGCCCGCTCCATTGGTGCCGGGGATCTGGGGCAATTGCGGATGCTGGCCTTGATTGGGGTGGTGTTTTTCTTGGTGCGCGGCGCTTTTCAGTATGGCCAAGACACCCTGATGGCGAGGGCCTCCTTGCAAATGGTTTTGGAATTGCGCCAACAGATTTATGCCCACCTGCAGGCACTGGATGTGGACTATTTTTCCGGCAGCCGCACTGGCGATCTGGTCTATCGCCTCACGGGGGATCTGGATCGGGTGGGAGAGGTGGTGCAACGATTTTTCCATCGCTTCATCCCCAGCGTGCTCACCATCTTGGCGGTGGTGGCCTACCTGTTCTATCTCAACGGCATTCTCACCTTGACCACCTTGCTGATAGCCCCCCTGATGGGAGCCTTGATCAGTTGGTTTGGGGATCGCCTTTTGTTTCGCTCCCACCTCAACCAAGAGAAGATGTCGGATTTGGCCGCCCTCTTGACAGAGGTGTTTGCTGGCATCAGCCTCACTCGCGCCTTTGCGGCTGAGGACTACGAAATTCGCCGCTTCAGTGCCATTGCCGAAAGCAACCGCCTGGCCCGGTTTCAGACCGAACAGGTGAAAGCCATCCAAGACCCGGTGGTGGGTTTTCTGTACGCCATGAGTGTGTTGGGGGTGTTTTGGGTGGGCGGCTGGCAAATTAGCCAGGGCAACCTGACCGGCAGCCAGTTTCTCGGCTTTATCGCCGGTGTTGCGATGTTGATCGACCCTATTGTTCACATCACCAACAACTACAGCGAGCTGAAACAGGGTGAGGCTTCGGTGGAGCGGATTTTCGAGCTGCTAAACACCCGCTCCCAGATCCGGGAGCTGCCCGGGGCCCGCCCCATGCCTCCCATTCAGGGTTGGGTGGAGTTCGACCAAGTTTCCTTTGCCTACAAACCGGATCAGCCGGTGCTCAAACAGATCAGCTTTCAGGTGTCTCCCGGCGAGATTGTGGCCCTGGTGGGATCCTCCGGCGCCGGCAAATCCACCCTGGTGAGCCTGATTCCCCGCTTTTACGATCCCCAGCAGGGCTGCATCCGCATCGACGGCATCGACATCCGCACCGTCACCCTCAAGAGCCTGCGCCGGCAGATCGGCATTGTGCCGCAGGAGATCACCCTGTTTTCGGGAACCATTGCCAGCAACATCGCCTACGGACAAGAGCATTTTGACCTGGAAGCGGTACGCCAGGCGGCCCAGGTGGCCAACATCGACACCTTTATCGAGAGCTTGCCCGATGGCTACGCCACCCGCGTGGGAGAACGGGGGGTCACTCTCTCCGGTGGACAACGGCAACGGCTGGCCATTGCCCGCGCCGTGTTGCTCAACCCCAAGATCTTGATCCTGGACGAGGCTACCTCGGCTTTGGACAACGAGTCGGAAGCGTTGGTGCAGGAAGCGCTGCAACGGCTGATGCAACGCTGCACCGTTTTTGTGATTGCCCACCGCCTCTCGACAGTGCGCACCGCCCACCGCATTTTCGTCTTGGAGCAGGGGCAATTGCTGGAGCAGGGAAATCACCGAGAATTGCTGGGCAAAGGGGGTCGCTACGCCCAGTTTCACCTGCGCCAGTTTCATTGAACCCTTGGCCTCTGGATCTCCTGGATCTCCCATGCCTGCCAGAAGGGCCGGTAAAACTCCGGATCCGCAGGCGCTCCCCCCGGGATCCCGCAGATGGCCGCCGCAAATTGCACGGCCCGTTGCACCAGAATCGCCTCCGGCCATCCCCGCAACAGCCCCAGGATGGCCACGGCGCTAAATGCATCTCCCGCCCCCACTGTATCCACCAGCTGAGGCGCGGGCACTGGGTCGGCCCGATAGACCTGAGCAGGGGTGATCAGCAGCGCGCCTGCCGCCCCCAGAGTCAAAAATAGACCTTTCAGGTTCAGATGAGCCTGGAGGATCTGCCCTTGCTCCAGCAGGTCTCCAGGAGGGATCCCTTCCAGCCGGGCTACTTGTTCCAGCTCTGTCTGGTTCAGCTTCAGCCAATCACAGGTGCGCAGCATCTCCCGGATGGCGTCTGGATGCCACCAGGGATCCCCTCTTGAAAGTGGCGATGGGCTGCCTCCCGGCGGGCTGCCAAGCTGCCCCGGTAGAGCAGGCTGGGCTGGAGAGCTTGCAGAGCCCCGATATCCAACTGGATGTAGTCGTAGGCTTGGTCGGGCAAGATGGCAAAGGTGGGGATCCCTTGCTCATCCAGGGTTACTTGAACCTTGCCGGTGGGGTGAACAGAATCCTGCTGCAGACCCTCCAGGCGCAGCCCCTGCCGTCGCAAGGCCCCCAGCAGCTCTCTGGCGGCCTCGTCTTGGCCAACACGACTGAGCAAGAGGGGATCGGATCCCAGCCCCTTGAGGTTCCAAGCCACATTCAAAGCTGCTCCGCCCAGCACAATCTCTGTGGGGAAGCAGTCGAAAAGCACCTCCCCCAAGATGAGCGGCAAACCCAGGGGCACATGAGAGGGATCCATCTTGAGCACTCAGCTAGAAATCGCAGGAGCCCCGTGCTGTACCGGTAGGATCAGTGTCGAGAGGAAAGTCCGCCTCCATGGTTATAATTGTACTGCGGACACCAGAAACGGTTGTTTAAGGCACTGGTAACGGT
>NZ_JANSIM010000188.1:0-5390 GCF_047502655.1 Synechococcus sp. R5-12
AAGCCCGCTCCGTACCGCCTAGCGGTTGATGTCGGGTAGTTTACACCAGCTCTAGGTGGATCTCCGCTTTTAGCCGTTGGGGGAGGGAAATTTTGAATACATCTCCCTGATTCATTTCGTGGGCATCTTCCATGCTGGCCAGGGCTTCCACCACTTCTTCGGAGTTGGCGGTTAGCACCACAACGGGGCGCTCGCAGGCAATGGGGAAATCGTGCCACGTGCCGAGGTGCAGCAGCAGCCCATGCCCGGCAGGGAATCGCAGGGCTTGTACTTTGTCGAGATCGGGAGCTGCTTTGGGATGGTTGGGAGGAGCCATCACCATGATGAACGGCTCTTGCCCCAGGCCGACAAACAACTGGGTCATACGCATGTGGCGCTCCAGCCAGAGCACAGGTGGATATCCGGGCAGGATCTTAGCCGTACGGATAACGGCTCTGCCGGTGTATTGAAAGTCGATGTTCTGTCCTTCCAGGACACGCCCCTGATAAAAGGGGATCCCCAGCCCAGGATTGGCCACATCGTCCCCTATAAGTTGGCCGAAGGGTTGCACATTTTCTGGGGTGGCATCCACAATCGGCACCCGGACAACGGTGGTGGCAGTTGCAGTCGTGCTCATGGTTTGCATCCTCGCTCTTGATTGGACTGGGGTCAATTGGATTGGAGTCAGGCTTTCTATCTTAATTGTCTTATTGAGAGCAATAGGTAAAGAAACGGTTTTCCCGGTAACGGTCTATACATCTTTGATTCTTATTTAATTCTTAACTTTTAATTCTTAACTTTGATTCTTAACTTTGTTCTTCTCGAGGGCTTTGCGGGTTAAACCACCGCTCGATGATGTGGCGAATTTGCCGGGCGGCAGTGCCATCGCCAAAGGGGTTTTGGGCTTGGGCCATGCGGGCATAGGCTTGTGGGTCTGTGAGCAATTCTCGGGCTGCCTTCAGGATCTTTTCGGGGTGTGTGCCTACCAGGCGGGCGGTGCCGGCAGCAATCGCTTCAGGACGTTCGGTGGTCTGCCGCAGCACCAGCACCGGTTTGCCCAGGGCAGGGGCCTCTTCTTGAATGCCGCCGGAGTCGCTGAGGATGAGGGTACAGCGCTGCATGGCGCTCACCCAGAGGGGATAGTCCAGAGGCTCAGTGAGAAAAGCCCGCTCATGGGATCCCAACAGGGCTTGCAGGGGATCCCGCACCAAGGGGTTGGGATGGAGGGGCAAAAGAAGGGCGGTATCGGGAAACTCGGCCAAGATCTGCAGCAGAGCCTTGCCGATGGCGGTTAAGGGATCCCCCCAATTTTCGCGTCGGTGCACGGTAACCAACAGGACACGGTAGCGCTGCCAGTCCAGCCCGGGAATGGGGCAGGGGATCCCTTGGGAGGCCACCTGCAGTAGGGCGTCGATGACAGTGTTGCCGGTGCAATGGATGGATCCCACCACGTGGCTTCGCTTCAGGTTGTCAACGGCTTGGGGGGTAGGGGCAAAGTGCAGGCTGGCCAACTGAGAGATCAGGCGGCGATTGGCCTCTTCGGGGAAAGGATTGTAGAGATCATCGGTGCGCAGTCCGGCTTCCACATGCCCAACCGGGATCCGGTGGTAAAAAGCTGCCAAGGCGGCAGCGAAGGCGGTGGTGGTATCTCCCTGCACCAAAACCAGTTGAGGATGTTGCTCTTGAAAGTAGAGTTCTAGGCCCCGCAAGGTGGCTTCGGTGATGTCCGTCAAGCTTTGGCGGGGGCGCATGATCGCCAGATCCCGATCCGCTTGCAGACCGAATAGCCGCATCACCTGATCCACCATTTCCCGGTGTTGTCCGGTCAAGATCAGCTCGGTGCGCAGATGGGGACTGGCACGCAGAGCTTGGATCACCGGGGCCAGCTTAATGGCTTCGGGCCGTGTGCCCAAGATCACGGCAACGAGGGGAAGAGAGGCCATAAGCTCAAGGACATCGGCACCTGTAGGAGATGGGAAGCGCAGCTCATTGAAGCAAGGCCACCAACAAACCACTAACAAAAACCACTAACAAAACAGAGGCGGCGAAGGGCGTGGGTTGCTCAAGGTCGCAAGCCACCGAGATGTAGACTCTGCTGAGTCAGGCTGAGGGCAATGTCGAGACGAGAGGAACCACAAGGGGGCTATTGCTGCTCACCCCGATCTTACCCCTCCAGCTGCTCCGCCGATTGTTCACCGGATGAGCTGGAGAAAAAGGGTTGACGGGATCCCACTCCTGCAACTAGCCTAAAGGGGGCTGAAGAGATCCTCTTCTGGCTGTCCGGGTTGTTTCGGTTAACCTTTTTGGAGGAAAACGTTCAACAGCATGGACGCTTCCGGTAGTTGTAGCGCCAGCCACCAGTGGATGGTCTTCGAGGAGCACGTTCTTGAAGATTGGGCTCTTACTGGTGTCTTCCTTTTCCCCGCTGACAGCTTCTGTCGTCGCTTGAGAGGATCCCGTTTCGCCAACGCGAAGGGGTGGGAGAGTTTTCCCGGCTAGCTTTTGACTTGGGTGGCTCTCTCAGTCGGCGACGAACAGATGAGCTGAGCAGAGCCTTACCTGAGCAATGGGTTTGTGCAGCCCTGTTCAGAAAAGGGGAGATCAGGAGTAATTCCGAGGGGATTCCCCTTGACTTTCCTGTTGTGGGTTTTGGGGTTTCCGCAGGCCTGGGGATCCCTTGGAGTCCCTTTTATCGGCTTGGGCGCTTGCGATCCAAGCTGGGCTTGGAGGCCTGGCGCTAGACCTACGGCTTGCTGCGCGGCCATCCAAGGGTTTCAGGGCTTCCCTGTGAGCCTCGGAGCACCGGTTGGCTGTTGACCTCCTGGTTCTCTTCATCCCGGCTGACCCCAACGTTCGGAGGTTTATCATGCGGCACAACGTTCTTCGCGATCTCCTAACCCCTGCTTCCTTGGAAGCCGCCAAGCGAGAGGCCAACCGCGCTCCCATTGCCGAGCTGGTGCAGCAGTTGATGGAGATTTCACCTCGGCAGCGGGTTTTGGCTTTCCGCTTGCTGGAAAAAGACAAAGCCATTGCAGTGTTTGAGTATCTGCGGCCCGAAGAGCAGGCCGATCTCATTCGCAGCATGGAAAGCCCAGAAGTGATCCGGCTGGTAGAAGCCTTACCTCCGGATGAGCGGGTGCGTCTGTTTGAGGAGTTGCCGGCCAAAGTAACCAAGCGCCTCATTGCCAACCTCAGCCCAGAAGCTCGGGAAGCAGTGAATATCTTGCTGGGTTATCCAGAGCGCAGTGCCGGTCGGCTGATGAACCTGCGCTACTTGTCGGTACGGGATACCATCACCGTCGGGGCTGCTCTGGCCAGCGTGCGGGACTCTCAACTGGGAGACGATGAGCTGGATGTGATTTTTGTGGTGGACGATCAGCGGTTCTACAAAGGTTTGGTTCGCACCGTGCGCCTCGTGAAAGCAGATCCGGATTTGCCCATTCGGGAGCTGATTGAGGGATCGGATATTTTTGCTCGGGTTACCGACCGGGATCTCCAGGCAGCTCGTTTGCTCAAGGATTCGGGCTTGCCGGCCATTCCGGTGGTGGATACGGAAGGGCGCTTGGTGGGAGATATCACCTTTGAAGATGTCATCAACTTGGTGGAAGAAGAAGCCACCGACGCCGCTCTGGCCCAAGCAGGGGTGGGCAACTTGCTCAGCCGAGACAAGGTTTGGAGCGAGCGCCTGGTTAAAGGCGCCCGTTGGTATGCCGTCCGCCTGCGCATCACGTTTTTAATCATCACCTTGATTGGCGGCATGTTGGTGGGGGGAGTGATCGAAACCTTTGAGGAGGTGTTGCAAGCAGTAACGGCAGCGGCTATTTTCATCCCCTTGGTCATGGATATGGGCGGTAATGTCGGTACCCAATCTACGACCATCTTTGCCCGTGGCTTGGCTTGGGGCCACATCAACGTGCGGCAGTTTCTCCCCTATTTGCTGCGGGAAGCCAGCATTGGTGGCATTATTGGTGTGATCCTGGGGGCCACGGCTGGGGTGATTGCCTACTTCTGGCAGGGGGCACCCAATGGGATCCCACAATTGGGTCTAGCGGTGGGCTTGGCTCTGGCCATTGTCCTCACTTTGGGGGCTATCTTGGGCGCCATTTTGCCCTGGGTGATGTTAAAGCTGGGCTTTGACCACGCTCCGGGAGCGGATCCTTTTATCACCACCATTAAAGACTTCACCGGCCTCTGGGTGTATTTCACCCTGGTGGCTTGGCTAGTCGGGGTTGAAGTGGGGCTCTAGGGCTGCGCCGGCGCTGGATCCAGGGGGCACCTCACCGGCAAAGCGCGTTCCAGGAACGAATAATCCAGCCCTTCTTGAGAAATCAGCCTTTCAGAGTCTCGCCACAAGGCCATCGCGACGGCGGCGCAGAGCACTTTTACGAGGTGTCCTTTGACCAACGAAGGGTTACAGCAAACATTTAGGAGGTGTGCCATGACCTTGAAAGTTCTATCTCCCTTGGCTGCTGCTCAATTTCGGTCACGGCTGCAGCAGTATGCCTATCGGGTGGGCATAACCTGTGCTTTAGAAACAGGTGGTAAGCTGGCCCCAGAATCCGCCTTTGCTCAACTGGAAGCCCTCTGGCAAACCTTGCAACAGGAAGCCACTGCCCTTGGGATCCCAGATGAGGATGGCTAAACTTTATCCTTTCACGAGAACCGGAGCATGACCTGGATTGACTTCACCTTGCGTTTGGCCGTTGCCTTTGTCCTGGGATCCCTCATTGGCCTGGAGCGACAGTGGCGGCAGCGTATGGCCGGCTTACGCACCAACACCTTGGTGGCCACGGGTGCAGCTTTGTTTGTCATGCTCTCGGTTCTCACCCCTGATGAAAGCAGCCCGACCCGTATTGCGGCCCAAGTGGTATCGGGGATTGGCTTTTTGGCCGGTGGCGTGATCCTCAAGGAAGGAGCCAGCGTCCGTGGCCTGAACACTGCCGCCACCATCTGGTGTGCAGCCGCGGTGGGAGCCTTTGCCGGATCGGGGTACATTCCCCAAGCTGCCATTGGGGCCGCAGCTGTGTTGATCTCCAACGTTGTGCTGCGTCCGCTGGGCTACCGCATCAACCAGCAGCCTTTGAAAGGCACAGAACTGGAACTGGTCTATGAGTGTTCATTTGTCTGCAAAAGCCAAGCAGAGGCCCACATCCGCGCCTTGCTCTTGCAAGGCATAGCTCCCACCCATCTCAAACTGCGCGCCCTCTACAGCGAAGACCTGGAGGACAAGCCCGATCTGGTCAAAGTCGAAGCAGAGCTAGTCACCCAGACCCGCGACGACCAAGCCCTGGAACTTGTCGTCAGCCGCCTCAGCCTAGAGCCAGGCGTGATCACTGCCCGATGGCGGATCATCGAACAGGAATTTGGGTAAACTACCCGACTCCGACCGCTAAGCGGTACGGAGCGGGCTT
>NZ_JANSIM010000189.1:0-20688 GCF_047502655.1 Synechococcus sp. R5-12
TTCCTGAACCATGTTCAGGAGAGTTCAGCGTGAATGTATCAGGTAGACTCATGCCTTGGGATCTGGGGCGGTTCTGGAACATGCTCACCTACTATGAGGCCCTGCCTTGGGCTGAGGTGTGGCGTCGGGTTCAAAATGGGTTCCAGGCCGTGGAGGATGATTTTGTGCCACCTTCTCTTTCCGAGCCGGTCGCTATCCAGATAGGGGTGGTGGGGGAAGGTTTGCCTGACGGGTTGGCGGAGGCCCTGCGGCAGCAGGGCGTGGAGGTGAGCCATACGCCAGATTGGGCGACAGCAACCGTGATCCTAGGTTTGGGGGATCCACCAACGGCCAAGGCTTATCTGGAGCAATTGCGCAGCAGTGGGCAAACGGAGCGGATGCTGTTCGACTTTCGCCGGCCCAACCCGGATTTGCATCGGTTTTGGGGCATTTTGGACGATGTGGTGATGGGCGGGGCGAGCCAAAGCCAACTGCTCTGGGGAAAGGAGGAGCTGCTGTTCGCAGGCCAGGTTTCCACGGCCAACTTTGGGGGGTTTGTTTCCACGCGCACCCGCAATTGGCAGCCGCCGCTGGACTTGTCGGGGTTTGCCGGTCTGGAGCTGCGCCTGCGAGGGGATGGGCAGCGGTATAAGGTCCTGCTGCGGGATCAAAGCGGCTGGGACAGCCCCGCCTACGGCTATGCGTTCGACACTGCGCCGGGAGAAGAGCAGACCGTTCAGATCCCTTTTGCGGAGATGGTTGCCACGTTCCGCGCCCGCCGGGTTTCTGCTCCCCCTCTCAATAGTCGCCAGATCTACTCGCTGCAACTGATGCTAAGCAAGTTCGAGGCCGATGGCAGCCCAAACCCCCGCTTCCGGCCTGGGCCCTTTCAGCTGGCCGTGCGCTGGATCGGGCTGTATCGCCGGGAGGGGCTGCCGCAATTGATCGGGGTGGCGCGGGGATCCCTTGCCCCGGAGTGGATAGCTGCCCTGCAGGGTAGCTCCAGCCGTTGGTGTGGGGTGGAGATTCCGGTAGAGACAGAGGGATCCGCTCTGGCAGCCCAGTTGCTCCGCCTCCTGCGCTCGCCTCAGAGCGTGGGCCGGGTGGTGTCTTCAGAAGCTTTCCATGCCTAGCTTTCTGGGCCGCCTCAAGGGATCCCTGGGGATGGGGCTTTTGGCCGGCCTGTGGCTGTGGGTAGGTCAGGGGATCCCCTATCTGTTCGACTGGGATGAGCTGATCTACGCCAGCTTGGCGCGGCAGATGCTGGCCAGCGGGGATCCGCTCTCGTTGGCGATCAACGGGGAGCCCTTTTTTGAAAAGCCGCCCCTGTTTTTTTGGCTGCAGGCCCTGTCCATGGCTGTTTTAGGGATGAACGAAGGGGCAGCGCGCTTGCCCAATGCTTTTGCTGGCGGGATCACGGTGGCGCTGCTGGTGGGGTGGGGATCCTGTCTGGGCGGGATGGGGTTCGGCTGCCTATGGGGGATCTTGCTGCTGACAGGCTACCTGCCCTTGTTTTTTTACAAAACTGGTCTCATCGACCCGCTACTCAACCTGGGCATGGGTGTGGGGCTGGGATCCCTTTGGGCCGCCGAGGAGGCCTGGCGGGCCGGGTACTCTGGACGCAGGTGGAGAGCGGTGGGGGCGCTGGCCCTGGGCTTGGCAGTGTTGGCCAAAGGGCCGGTGGGGCTGGTGTTGCCCCTGGCTATCTGGATCCTCTACAAGCTCTGGCAACGGGATCCTCCCCTTCGATGGGGGGAGAGCCTGGTTTTCCTCAGCCTAGCTGTGGCTGTTCCCCTCACTTGGCTGGCGTTGGAGGGGGTGCAACGGGGGCCAGAATGGGTGGAAGAGTTTGGGCGCTACCAATGGCGCATCCTCACCAGCTCAGATGGGCATCCCGGCCCGGTTTATTTTCATCTGTTGGCCTTTGCCCTAGGGTGCTTTCCCTGGGGTTCTTTGGCTTTGGCCGAGATCCTGCAGCCCATCCCCAGGAGCGTGGGCTCGGTGGATTTGACTCGGCGGGCAGAATCTCTGCTGTTGGTGGCTTTTGGGGTGGTGCTGGCCCTGTTTTCGCTGCTGGTGCAAACCAAGCTGGTTCACTACACCTCGCTGCTGTACCCCATTGGGGCCTACTTTGCTGCCCTGCGCTTGCAGCGCCTGGTTGCTGAGAAAAGAGGGCCCAGTTTTTGGGAAAGTGCCTGGATCCTGCTCAGTGGCTTGTTTTGGCTGGCCCTGTGGCTATTGCTGCCTTGGCTGGGATCCCAGGATCCCGCTGGGCTAGTCCAAGCATGGGTCTTTGCCGGCATCCCTGACGACTTTTCCAGCAGCTTGGTGCTGGGATACCTGCAGGCTGAGGTGGAGTGGCCGGTGTTGACCTACGTCCCCGCCGCGATCCTGCTGCTGGGAATTCTCCTTTGGAGTCGAGGACGGCGGCGGGCTTGGGGCTGGACAGTTTTGCTCTTGGCCACCGGACTGAGCGCCCAACTGGCCTGGTGCTGGGTCTTCCCCCGCCTGCTGCAACACACCCAGGGAGGAGCCGTCCACTTTTTCCGGCAGTTTGCCACTTCCGAAAACAACGCCCAGCCGGCTCTCTCTGGAACGGTGGGCCTGTACGGCTTTCGCTCTTTTGTACCCTATTTTTATGGCCCGCTGCAGGTTCCCTACGCCGCCAGCCCAGAAGAGCTGGCCGACTGGCAAGCCCAGGGGCAGGCGCCCGACTACCTGGTTACCTGGGATCCCTTTGTAGCTGAACTTACAGCTCCCGAGGGCGAACAGGCAGCCATTCTGGGATCTTGGCGGGTCGTCGAGCGCCGCAGTCCCTTTTGGCTGTTGAAAAAAACCTCTTCTCCTCCCTAGGCCCCAGATGAGCCAGTACGTGCTGCGCATCAGCGATATTCCTGCCCAAGATCGTCCCCGCGAGCGGCTGCTCAGCCAAGGGGCAAGGCACCTCTCCCACGCCGAGCTGCTGGCCATTCTGCTCAACACCGGACAGGGGCCGGGCAAACTCTCAGCAGTCGGCCTAGCCCAGTTGCTCCTGAAAAAGTTAGAAGCCCAAGGGGATCCCTTGGCCCAGTTGCGCCAGGTGGAAGCCGGAGAGCTGATCCAGATCGAAGGCATTGGCCCGGCCAAGGCAGCAACGGTGTTGGCCGCCATCGAGCTGGGGCGACGGGTGTTTTTGGGTCGCCCGCCAGAACGCACGGTGATCGAGTCGCCGGAACAGGCAGCCATGGCCCTGAGCGGCGACCTGATGTGGGAGACCCAGGAGCATTTTGCCGTTTTGCACCTAGATATCAAGCACCGCCTCATTGGCCAGCAGATCGTAACCCGGGGGACAGCCACCGAAACCCTCACCCATCCGCGGGAAACCTTCCGCAGCGCCATCAAGCAAGGAGCCAGCCGCATCCTGGTGGCCCACAACCACCCTTCCGGCAGCTTGGATCCCAGCCCAGAAGATCTTGCCCTTACCCGGCAACTCTTGCAGGCGGGGCAGCTGCTGCAGATCCCGGTTTTGGACCACCTCATCTTGGGCGGCGGACAGTTCCTCAGCTTGCGCCAACGCACCACCCTTTGGCAGGAGTTTCCCCAGCCGGAGTAAGCCTCACCCTCTCCCAGAGGGAGAGGGGAGTAATGCAACGGAAATGTTTCATTCATTACTGTATTCGCCACCATTTATTCGCCACCATTTGGGTTGACCACGCCCAAGGGATCCCTGTATGGCTCTCAAGCATCCGGGAGTGGCTCAAAACGCATCCCCACCTTGAGCTGGCCGCCATTGACCAAGTCCCAAGCCGATTGTTCTTTTCTGCCGGGCAGTTGCGCCCGTCGAATCAACAGGGATCCCTCTCCGGTGGCTACATAGACTCCTTCTCCCCTGGCCAATCCCACCACCTCGCCAGGGCTGCCTTGGGGGAGATCGCCAGGGGGTGGGTGCAACTGAGGAGAGGCAGAGCGGACAATTTTGATCCGCTGCCCCCTCAAACTGGTGAAACAGTCGGGAGAAAAGGCGCGGATTTGGTTGTGCAAGGCCTGGGCAGGGCGCTGCCAGTCGAGGTGAAAGTCTTGTTTTTTGAGCAAAGGGGCGTAGGTTGCCCGGGATCCATCCTGAGGAATAGGGGTGAGTTCGCCTTTCTCCAATTTCAGGAGTGTTTCCACCAAGAGTTCTGCCCCCAGTTGAGCCAGTTGGGGTGCCAATTCTAGGCTGGTTTGCTCTGGCCCAATGGGTAGCTTGGCCTGGAGCAGGATGGCTCCTGTATCCATTCCCTCATCCATGAGCATCGTGGTTACGCCGGTCTCGGTTTCGCCGTTGGCAATAGCCCACTGGATGGGGGCAGCGCCACGATAGGCGGGCAGGAGGGATCCATGCACATTCACACAGCCCAGCTTGGGCATCTGCAACACCGTCAGGGGCAAGATCTGGCCGTAGGCCACCACCACAAACACATCGGCAGCCAGCGCCTCCAGAGCCGCCAGCACTTGGGGATCCCGCCGCAGGCGGACAGGCTGCCACACCGGGATCCCGTGGGCCTGGGCGAGAACCTTGGTAGGGGGGGGAAGCACCTTTTGTCCCCGTCCCTGGGGCCGATCCGGCTGGCAGACCAATCCCACCACTTCAAAGGGAGACTGCGGCTGCAACAGGATCTGCAGCGAAGGCAGGGCAAACTCTGGCGTGCCGAAAAAAACAACCCGCATGGCCAACCCCAAAGAGCACTGTCCTTCAGAATACGCTCAGCCAGCGGCTGCAAACGCTCGGCTACTTACTATCTCCTCCGTCAACTGACACCCGGAGATTCAGTCTGGGAGGCAGGAGAAGGGGGTGGCGGCTTATCCAGCGGAGAGATTTCTCTCTCTGAGATGGGGGATCGCCCGGTCAAGGGCACCTGCGGGGACTGCCAAAAGGCAGGCTGTTTGAGATCGAACTCTTGGCTCCAGGCCGGGAAAAAAGAGCCCAGTTTCTGCCCAGAAAGCCGCAGCCGTTGCAAAAAAGTCCATTCCAGACGGGTTAAGGCTCGCCGCAGAAAATCCCTAGCCCAATCCGGATCCGGGGCTTCTGCCGCCTGCAAGTTCACCTGCAAGAGGCCCAGCTTGGGATGGAAATGAACCCGTGCTTGGATCCCTTCTGGACGCAACAGGTAATTCAGTACCTGCTGGATGGCTACCCCATCCCCCCGCTGAGCGCGATACAGAGGGCTGTTGGGGTTGGGCTGGGGCTGATAGCGCCACTCGCGGTGCCATTCTGGGATCCCTTCATTGGCCAGAAAGCCAAACAGCTCCACCTGACGCTGCCTGTGGGTCAGCGCCATTTGCTCCAAGGCCGGCGAGAGGCTCTCCAGCAAAGCATTCGGCTCAGGCAAGGGATCCCCTTCTAGACGCAGCAACAGGCGGTGGCCGGAAAGCCGCGCTTGTACCTGGAGATAACCCAACCCCAGGGATCCCAGGGCTTTTTGCAGATCGGCCAAGATAGCGGGCAGAGGAGCCTGGACATCCAAAGAATCGCTCACCGACAAAAGATCTCCAACAAGCCCTAACCCAACCTAGCCAATTTCCTAGGTTGCTTGGATCCCTGGGATCGTCGGCCAAGATGGCCAGATCCATTCACCTCAGTTGCTAGATCCCCAGGATCAGGCGAGCTGCAGCGAACTGAGTTAACCTCAGCAACGGCTACAGCCCATAGAAATCCGGCCCGGATCCCTCGTAGCTGGGGTTGACCCGCAAGTTTAAGTGGGGACAGATGATCTCGCAGGTGCGGCACTGGATGCAGTTTTCCAAAGACATGGCATGGGAGCGGATGCCATTTTGGTCGCGGATGTGGTGTACCTCTGCTGTGCAGTCGGCCACGCAGGGGGTGGGGCGATTCAGCTTGTCGTAGGTGGCGATGCACCGGCGGCAGGTTTCGGCGTCGAACTCCAGGATGTGACGGTTACCCTCGGGGTAGCGGGGATCCGCGAAAAAAACCGCATCGGGCCGCGAGAAATAGCCCGGTCGAGAGGCCAATTCCTGGGGAGCCAAGGTTGTGGGGGCCACAAAATCCGCTTGAATGGCAGCGTGGGGGGCCACATAGCCTCGCGGGGGTGGCTCGCTGGGGCTGACCCGCCCGGTGAGCAGGGTGTAGGCGCGCAGAGTTTCTCGTCCGCGGCGAACGGGATCCTGTAAACCCCAGCGCAGGGATCCCAGCCAGGGATGGCCGGCATCGACGCTGCGGCACACCTGAGGCAAGTATTCTTCCAGCAAGCGGGAGTTCTCCAGAAAAGCCTCGCGGAAGTAGCGGCTGCGGTAGAGGTTTTGCCCCACCGCACTTTCCATCACCGCCTTTTGGTAGTCGGTTTGGATGCGCAGATCCCCTTTCAAGAAGCCATCGTGAATGAGGCCCGCCGCCAGATAGCCGGTTTCCATCGCGTTATCCACCCCGGCCAAGCTACCCACATCCAACACCCCCAGCGCATCCCCCAACAGCAGGGCTCCCTCAACGCCAAACCGGGTGGGCAGGCTGTGGTAGCCCCCTTCGGGAATCACGGCAGCCCCGTACTTGAGCAACTTGCCGCCGGCAATTAGGGACTGGATCCAGGGGTGAGCCTTGAACTCCTGCAGACGTTGCTGGGGGTTGAGGTTGGGGTTTTTGCTGTCGAGGCCGATGATCAGACCCAAAGCCAGGCGGTTTTCCTTAAGGCCATAGACGAAGCCGCCGCTGAAGCTGCCATCCAAAACCGGGTAGCCCAAGGTATGCCACACCTGCCCCTGCAGGGACTGGGGGATCTGCCACACCTCTTTAACCCCCACCGACCACAATTGCGGGTTGGGGCGCAGTTGAAACTTCTCGATGAGATCTTTGGAAATGAAGCCTTTGTCGCCGAAACAGGTGAGTTCGGCAAAGATGCAATCTTCGTACACTTGGCCGGAATCGCTTGCCCGTACCCCGATCACCCGCTCCCCCTCGTAGAGGATTTCATGGGCGGCAAAGCCGGGGAACACATCGAGGGTAACATTTGGGATCCCTTTGGCTTTTTCCTGCAGGGTTTCGGCCAGCCAGCGGATCACGTGGCTGAGGGTGAGAATGAACTGCCCCTGCTTGCGAAATCCGGGTGGGATCACCGCTTCCGGCAGATCCCAGCGCTGTTGGGATCCCAGCACGCTCAAGTGATTGGCTTCCACCCGGCCTTCGTGGGGAAATCCTTGGCTTTCAAAATCGGGGAAGAGCTTGGCGATCACTTGGAGGTTGCAGATGGCGCCACTGACGATGTGACCGCCGAATTGGCGGGCTTTTTCCAAAATGGCAATAGAGATTTTCAGCCCAGAGAGCTTGGCCAGATCCAAAAGGCGGTGGGCCAAGATCAAGTTGGAGGAGCTTCCCCCCACCAAAAGAAGGTCGTAGCGGATGGCTTCACTCATAGTCCCCCACACAGTAGCTCTGGATACCCTGCCTGTATCCTAAAAAGGGGAAGGGGAAAGGGGGCAAAACTTTAGACCTTCTCAAGCCTCTGGTTGAGCCGCCAGCAAAATGATTGTCATTGGCTTAATGTCGGGCACCTCTGTAGACGGGATCGATGTAGCCATCGTCCGCATCGAGGGCGACGATTCCCTACAGTGGGAGTTGATACATTTCCAAACAATCCCCTATTCCCCGACGCTGCGGGCAGAGATTTTGCGGGCTGCGAATCCCAAAACCGGCACGGTAGATCACATCTGCACCTTGAACTTTCGCTTGGGTCGAGCTTTTGCGGCAGCGGCCTTGCAAGGGATCCAGGCGGCCCATCTTACCCCCCAACAGATCGATCTCATCGGCAGCCATGGCCAAACCCTTTGGCATAACCCCAGTGGGCCAGAAGCTTCGACTTTGCAAATCGGTGAAGCTGCGGTGATTGCCGAGCTGACCGGGATCCCGGTGGTGAGCAATTTTCGGGCGCGGGACATGGCAGCAGGAGGCCAAGGCGCACCTTTGGTAGCTTTTGTGGACTGGCTGCTGTTGAGGCATCCCCACCTTCATCGTGTGGCCCAAAACATCGGCGGCATTGCCAACCTTACCTATCTCCCCAGCCTCTGCAGTGGGGGATCCCCCTTGGCCTTCGACACTGGCCCCGGCAACATTTTGATCGATCTGGCGGTGATGCGGGCCAGCCAAGGACAACAAGCCTTTGATCGCGACGGAAAATGGGCTGCCCAAGGCCAAGTCCACTGGGAAAAAGTTGCAGAATGGATGCGGGATCCCTATTTTCAAAAGGCACCGCCCAAAACCACTGGTCGGGAGTATTTTGGATCCCTTTATTTAGAGCGAATTTGGCCCCAATTTATATCCGCCCACGACTGTATTGCCACCCTCACGGGGTTCACAGCCTGCTCCATTGCCCAAGCCTATAGGGACTTTTTACCTAGGATCCCAGATCAAGTTATCCTCAGCGGTGGCGGCACCCAAAACCCTGTCCTTATGCGACTGCTGCAGGAGCAACTGCCGACCACAACCCTGTTGACTTCCGACCAAGTGGGGATCCCTTCTAAGGCCAAAGAGGCCCTTGCCTTCGCGGTATTGGCCTATAAAACCTGGCAAGGTAAGACCAACAATTTACCGGAAGCAACTGGGGCAAGACATGCTGCCATCTTGGGCCAAATCACACCCTCTTGTCGTAACCAGTCCTAACTCATCTGTATCGTTATCTCCAACAAGCTTGAGCCATTCCTCATACTCCCGAGGAAAGAGAAATGTCCGGAATTGCGGCGGAGCCTCTGCCGAATCCAGATCTCGCTAGGATGTCACGCAAGGCTGAGAAAAGCGATAAAGTTACCTTGCCAAGATCTATAAATCAAAAGCCCTAGTTCTTATGAAGGATCGTCCTCTGCCTCCACTTCTGCTGGCAATCATGATTTTTAATTTCTTCATTCTCTTTGGCTGTAGTGTTGTCCGGCATCACCTGTTTCAGTCTGGAGGATATGATCTTGGCATCTTCGACCAATCCATCTATCTAATCAGTCGGGGAGAGGTTCCGTTTTCGACCATTCGAGGGATCCACATCTTGGGAGACCACGCAGCCTTTATTCTCTATCCCATCAGCTTTTTGTACCGCATTGTCCCCTCGGTCTATTGGCTGTTTGGGCTCCAATCCCTGGCGTTAACCTTGGGAGCATTGGCTATTTATCACCTTGCACTTCAGGCCAAGGTCGATCCCAGCCAAGTGATGGTGATTGCCACAGCCTATCTTCTCTATCCGGCCATTTTTAACGCCAACCTTTTTGATTTTCATCCAGAGGTTTTGGCCGTTCCCCTTTTCTTGGCGGCTGTGCTCTGCATTCGCTCTGGAAAATTGTGGGGGTTCCTTCTCTGTTTGAGCGGCATCCTCGGCTGTAAAGCAGTGTTGTCTCTCAATGTTGTCGCCCTGGGAGCCTGGCTGTTGCTTTGGGAAAGAGGACGAATTCAAGAACGCTGGCAATGGCGCTGCCAAGTGGGCGGCTGGACGGCAATTGCGGCAGGATCGGCTTGGTTTGGGATAGCCACTTTTGGGGTCATTCCTCACTTCAGCGGCAGCGAGCCGGCAGCCGTTTCTCATTACGACTATCTAGGGAATTCTGTTGCGGAAATTGTTCAAGGTTTAATCTTGAGACCGATGCTGGTTTTGAGCAAAGTCTTCTCTCTGGACACCCTGTTTTATGGATTTTTATTGGTTGCGCCTTTGGCTTGGGGCCTCTCTTGGCGACACTGGGATCCCTGGATCCCTGCCCTGCCTACCCTGGGTTTGAATATACTCTCCAGCAACCCCGCCTATCGAGATCTGGTGCATCAGTACGCTTTGCCTATCGTTCCTTTCTTGTTCTTAGCTGTCATCGAGAATGTGAAAAATCACCTCTTCCAGAGCCATTTTATAAAAGATGGAAAACTGCCCCTGATCTGGTCTGCGCTGGCCTTTTTGGCCTTGGGGAAATACACCTTTTTCGGCTCGATTTATCTCAGCTCCCTGGACACTTGGCAGGCAACCCGACAGGCTCTTGCCCAGATCACCACCCAAGGGGGCGTCCTCACCACCCACGAGATCAGCCCTCACCTCACCCAGCGACCTGTAATCTACTTTACAGACGAGGGCCGCTTCAATGGATCCCCGCCCTCTCAGTGGGATCCCTTTGATTATGTCTTGCTCAACAGCCGCCATCCGGGGTGGCGCAGCAGCCCAGAGTTCTCCCAGACCCTGATTGCCGCTTTACAAAACGAAACCTCATTTCGACTTCTCTACCATCGCGATGGGGTGTATCTGTTCTCCAGGCTACGAGAAAGATCCTGACAGGCAGCCGCAGCAATGCCCTGCCTCATCGCAACAAATCGTTAAAAAAAATTGTTACGTCGATCTAAAGAAATTCTCCAAATCGGCAAGGCTTAACCTGGGCTTGGTCTCTCCTTAACTTCCAGCCACTAGTTTTGTAGTGCCTATCCTTATGCGTGAAAACAGTCACGCGGGGAATAGATGTTTTTTGTAAAACATCTAGCTTCTAGAAGACCGACAAGACAAGAGAAGAGGAGAACCAAAGTGAATAGCAATCCGCATGGCCCCCGGCTCCGTCATGGGGACGAGCCTCTGTGCAATCATTCGCCCAACCCTACCTTCAGCAGCATTCTGGAAACCCGCCTGCAGCGGCGCCAAGTGCTGCAGGGCGGCATTGCGGCGGCAGTGGCCACCTTTTTCGGCCTGCCGGCGCTAAACGGCGCTTCCAAATCTGCCAAAGCGGCCAGCGGCAGCTCCTTGCTGGGCTTCAAGGCGATCCCCGTGAGTGCAGAAGACAAAGTGGTGGTGCCCGAAGGCTACACGGCTCGACCGCTGCTGGCCTGGGGTACCCCCATCACCGGCACCTACCCACAGTTCAAGCTGGAAAACACCGGCGCCGAGCAAGGGATGCAGGTGGGCAGCCACCACGACGGCATGCACTTCTTCCCCATTGATGGGAAGGATCCCTGGCAGGGCAGCTCCACCGAGGGTTTGCTGGTGTTTAACCACGAGTACGTTGAGCCTCGGTTTATGCATGCTGCGGCTGTGGGCCAGAAGCTGGATTCCGACCTGTATCCCACCAATCCTGACGGCAGCCGCGATCCCGACCAGGTGCTGAAAGAGCTGAATGGCCACGGGGTGAGCATTGTCCACATCAAGCAGCAGGGAGACGGCAGTTGGGAAGTGGTGCGGGATCGCCTCAACCGCCGCATCACCGGTCTTACCCTCATGGAGATCCAAGGGCCAGTGCGGGGATCCGACTTTGTGAAAACCAAGTTCAGCCCCGAAGGCACGATGACCCGTGGCACCCTGAACAACTGCGCCCACGGCGTCACTCCCTGGAATACCTACCTTACTTGTGAGGAGAACTGGGCGGACTACTTCAGCAACACCAGCAAAGGCCCCGACCAAAAGCCCAACCTGCCCCGGGAGCACAAGCGCTACGGCGTGAGCACCGAGACTTCCCGCTACGGCTGGGAGCTGGCCAGCAACAAGGCAGACGAGTTCATCCGCTTCAACGCCACCCCCACCGCTGCGGATGCCACTCAAGACTACCGCAATGAGCCCAACACTTTTGGCTGGGTGGTGGAGATCGATCCCTTTGATCCCAGCAGCACTCCCAAGAAGCGCACCGCTCTGGGCCGCTTCGCCCACGAAGGCGTGGTGTTTCAGCCGCCGGTGGAAGGCCAGCCGATTGTGGCCTATATGGGGGATGATGCCCGCTTTGAGTACATCTACAAGTACGTCTCTGCCGAGCCCTACCGCAAGGAAACGGCGGGTGGACATCTGTTGGACAATGGCACCCTGTATGTGGCCAAGTTCAACGAAGATGGCACAGGGGAGTGGCTGCCGCTGGTGTTTGGGAAAAACGGTCTAACCCCGGAAAACGGCTTCACCAGCCAAGCAGATGTGTTGGTGAATACCCGCACGGCGGCGGATTTTGTCGGTGCTACTAAAATGGACCGGCCTGAGTGGGGAGCGGTGGATCCGCAAACCCGCATGGTCTACTTCACCCTGACCAACAACAGCCGTCGGGAACAAGACCAGGTGAACGCTGCCAACCCCCGTCCCAAAAACAAGTGGGGTCACATCATCCGTTGGAAGGAAGCCAACGACCGGCCTCAAGCCACCCGTTTCGAGTGGGATCTCTTTGTCTTGGCCGGGCCGCCTGAAGATAGCCGCACCCTATCAGGTCAACCCCTCAATGCAGATAACATCTTCAACTCTCCCGATGGTCTGTGGTTCGATGCCAGCCGTCGCCTCTGGATCCAGACCGACACCAGCGAAAGCAATCTCAACCAAGGGGATTTTGCTCCTTTTGGCAATAACCAAATGTTGGCTGCCGATCCGGATACAGGGGAAATTCGCCGCTTCTTGACCGGGCCGATTGGGCAGGAGATCACCGGTGTGGTCACCACTCCCGATCAGCGCACCATGTTCATCAACGTGCAGCACCCAGGCGCCAGCACCAGCGAGGACGACTTTGCTGCCGGCAAGGTCAATTCCCGCTGGCCAGACTACGACCCCAATCTCTACCCCCGCTCGGCGGTGGTGGTGATCACCAAAAATGACGGCGGGATCATCGGTACCTAGTTGTCTCTGAGGCCGTCAGCCCATAAAACCCAGCGGCAGGGATCCTTCATCTCTGCCGCTTTCTTGCACTTAACCCAGCAAGGCTGATCCCTGCAGGGTCAGGAATCTGGAGCTATCTCTCAAGTACCAATTCTCCCTCTGGGAGACGAGCCGGGGGTGAGGGAAATTAATCCCACAGGTTCAAATCCGTCACTGCTCCCAAGCTGCTGCTGGAGACCAGCTTGGCGTACTTGGCTAGGGTGCCCCGTTTGTAGCGAGGCTCAGGAGGAGACCAGCGGGCGCGGCGGCGAGCCAGTTCTTCATCGCTCACGTGCAGGTGTAATAGGCGAGCCGGAGCATCGATGGTGATAAGATCCCCTTCTTCCACCAGGGCAATCGTGCCCCCCACATAGGCTTCGGGAGCCACATGGCCCACCACCATGCCGTAGGTGCCGCCGGAGAAGCGGCCATCGGTGATCAGGCCAACGCTATCCCCCAAGCCGGCGCCGATGATGGCCGAAGTGGGCGAGAGCATCTCCCGCATGCCGGGGCCACCTTTGGGGCCTTCGTAGCGGATCACCACCACATCCCCTGCTCGGATCTGGCCGGAGAGGATGGCCTGCAGGCAGGATTCCTCTGAATCGAAGACCCGCGCCGGCCCGGTAATTTGCGGGTTCTTGACGCCGGTAATTTTGGCCACTGCCCCTTCGCTGGCCAGGTTTCCCTTGAGGATGGCCAGATGCCCTTGGGGATACAGGGGGCTGTGCCAAGGGCGGATCACCTCCTGATCCGGGCTAGGCTCGTCCGGCACATCCCGCAGGACTTCGACGATGGTCTGGCCGGAGATGGTGAGGCAGTCCCCGTGCAGCAGGCCGTGGTTGAGCAGCATTTTCATCACCTGGGGGATCCCGCCGGCTCGGTGCAGGTCGGTGGCCACAAACCGCCCTGAAGGCTTGAGATCGCAGAGGACAGGCACGCGAGCACGAATGGTCTCGAAATCATCTAGCGTCAGGGGCACTTCTGCCGCATGGGCAATGGCCAGAAAGTGGAGCACGGCGTTGGTGGATCCCCCTACGGCCATGATCACCGAGATGGCATTTTCAATGCTTTTGCGGGTGATGATATCTCGCGGGCGGAGGTTGGCTTTGATGGCCTCTGCCAAGACCTTGGCCGATTGGGCTGCACTTTCGGCTTTTTCCTCGTCTTCTGCAGCCATGGTGGAGGAGTAGGGCAGGCTCATCCCCATGGCCTCAAACGCGCTGGACATGGTGTTGGCCGTGTACATGCCGCCGCAGGATCCCGCACCGGGACAGGCATGGCGCTCCACCGCCAGCAGCTCTTCCTCGGAGATGCGCCCGGCGCTGAACTCCCCTACGGCTTCAAAAGCGCTGACGATGGTGAGGTCGCGGCCATTGTAGTGACCCGGCTTGATGGTGCCGCCGTAGACGAAGATCGAGGGTACATTGAGGCGGGCCATGGCGATCATCGCCCCCGGCATGTTCTTGTCGCAGCCGCCAATGGCCAAGAGGCCATCCATGCTCTGGCCGTTGACCACCGTCTCGATGGAATCGGCAATCACTTCCCGCGACACCAGCGAGTATTTCATCCCCTCCGTGCCCATGGAAATGCCATCGCTGATGGTGATGGTGCCGAACACCTGGGGCATACAGCCCGCTGCCTTCAGAGCCGCCTCCGCCCGCTCCGCCAGAGTTTGGATCCCCATGTTGCAGGGGGTGATGGTGCTGTGGGCGTTGGCAATGCCGACAATGGGCTTGCCGAAGTCTTCGTCGCGAAAGCCTACGGCCCTGAGCATGGCGCGGTTGGGGGAGCGCTGTACTCCCTGGGTAACCACTTGGCTGCGCAGTGGGAGCGGAGAATTGGCCATCATTGCAAGAGGAAACCGGGACGAAGTAGGGAGAGGAGAAAAGGGGTAGAACTCATCCTACCGCGTTTCTTCGGGGGAACATGAGCTTTCCCGGCAAGAGGGATCCGACCAAATCTGAAGCAACTCTGTAAGTCCAAATCTGAAGCAACTCTGTAAGTTGTCTGCACCTGCGCCGAGGATCGGCCAGCCTACCTAATAGAAGGGATCCCAGGTTCCAATCGCGCTAGCGAGACCGAGTCAAGACATGGGGGCCAGGGATCCTGGGTGTTGGTGTTTCCCCTTCGTGTTGGCGAAGCCTCGTATGGTTCTCAGCTCTCCTCCCTCCCCGCCGGTAGTGTCCAGCAGTGCCGACCGCGTTAGCGGGACGGAGTCCTCACGGGAGATGTTGCGGGATGTGCTCACCCTCTCCCGTCATGTTTTACAGCAGTTTGGCAGTTTTACGGCAGAGGCCCAAGACTTCAGCGCCCTGATGAACCGCATTGCCCTGGCCGGCAAGATGATCGCCCGGCGGCTGAGTCAGGCAGGACTGATCGAAGGGGCGCTGGGGGTTACCGGCAGCCTCAATGTCCAAGGGGAAGAACAGCAACAGATGGACGACTACGCCAACCGGGCCTTCATTCGCGCTTTGGAGCAAACGGGCCTGGTGTGTCGGCTGGTCTCGGAAGAGATGAAAACCCCGGCTCGCCTGCCGGAAAACTGCTCCCTCAGCCGCTTGGCCCTGATGATCGATCCCCTGGATGGATCCTCCAACATTGACGCCAACCTCAGCGTCGGCTCCATCTTCTCCGTCCTTCACCCTCTTGAGGATCGCCCGGAAGCGGACAACCAAGACCTGCTGCAACCGGGCCGTCGCCAACTGGCTGCGGGATATATTCTCTACGGCCCCAGCACCCAACTGGTCTACTCCGTCGGCAAGGGGGTACACGGTTTCACGTTGGATCCCAGCTTGGGGGAATTTATCCTCTCCCGCAGCGACATCCGCATTCCTGAACGCGGCTCCGTCTACAGCCTCAACGAGGGCTATTTTTGCCAGTGGAGCGAAGGGATCCAGAACTATGTCCGGTATGTTCACCGCCGCGATGGCTACATCTCCCGTTACAGCGGCGCTCTGGTGGCGGATTTTCACCGCATTCTCCTGCAGGGCGGAGTTTACCTCTATCCCGGCACCCAGAAAAAACCGGAGGGCAAGCTGCGCCTGATGTACGAGGCCAACCCCCTGGCTTTTCTGGCCGAGCAGGCGGGCGGGGCGGCCACCACTGGCACCGAGGCCATCCTAGACATCGTCCCCCAATCTCTCCACCAACGGGTGCCCCTTATCATCGGCAGCCGCGAGAACGTGGAAGAAGTGCTGCGCTGCCTAGAGGGTTCTCTGGTGCCCTAGGTTCTTCCCAATCCTTCTCTTTGAGCCAAGCTGGCCTATGGTAACCCTGGCAGAAAACCCCCTTCGCGTTGGTCTCAACCAAGAACGCACCCCGGATCCCTGCATTGTGGTGCAGTTTGGCGCTTCTGGGGATCTGGCCGCCCGCAAGCTGCTCCCGGCCTACTACCGGCTGTTTGGGCAGCGGCGGCTGCCGCCGGAGTTTACTTTGGTGGGGGTGGCCCGCCGCGATTGGACTCACGAGGTTTATCGGGAAAAGATGCGGGCTGCCGTGCAGGAGTTTGCCCCCCAGGACTTGGGGCCGGAGGCCCTCTGGCAGGACTTCGCCAGCCGCCTGTTCTATTGCCGCCTCGATATCGGAGATGCTGAGAGCTATCTGCGCCTAAAGCAGCTGCTCAGCCAGCTGGACGAAGAGCGGGGCACCCGCGGCAACCGAGTGTTCTATCTGGCGGTGGCGCCGGACTTCTATGCCCAGGCCATCCAACAGCTGGGGGCAGCCGGTATGGTGGCCGATCCGACCAAAACGCGGGTGGTGATCGAAAAGCCCTTTGGCCACGACCTCACCTCGGCCCAGGAACTCAACCGCCTTGTGCAGCGAATTTGCCAGGAAGAGCAGATCTACCGCATTGATCACTACTTGGGCAAAGAGACGGTGCAAAACCTGCTGGTCTTCCGCTTTGCCAACGCCATTTTCGAGCCTCTCTGGAACCGCAACTACATCGACCATGTGCAGATCACCGTGGCGGAGACGGTGGGGGTGGAGGATCGGGCCGGCTACTACGACACTGCCGGCGCCCTGCGAGACATGGTGCAAAACCACCTAATGCAGATCTATTGCCTGACGGCCATGGAGCCACCTGTCTCACTGCGCAGCGATGGGGTGCGCAACGAAAAGACCAAGGTGCTGCAGGCCACCCGCCTAGCGGATCCCCGCAATGTGGCAGCCGCAGCGGTGCGGGCGCAGTACGGCCCTGGCTGGATTGCCGGCAAGCCGGTGCTGGGCTATCGGCAGGAGCCCAATGTCAATCCCCAGTCCAAAACCCCCACCTACGTCGCTCTGAAACTGGAGTGTGATACTTGGCGGTGGAAGGGGGTGCCCTTCTACTTGCGCACTGGGAAACGCCTGCCCAAGAAGGTTTCGGAGGTGGCCATTCACTTTAAGCAGGTGCCCCTTTCCCTGTTCCAATCGGCAGCTCGGGAGGTGAGTCCCAACATCCTGGTACTGCGCATCCAACCCAATGAGGGCATCTCGTTGCGCTTTGAGGCCAAGATGCCGGGGCCAGAGATCCGCACCCGCTCGGTGGATATGGATTTCCGCTATGGGACTGCCTTTGGAGCGAGTACACCGGATGCTTATGATCGCCTGCTCCTGGATTGTCTGTTGGGAGATCCAACGCTGTTTACCCGTGCCGATGAGGTTGAAGCGGCCTGGCGGGTGGTGACGCCGGTGTTATCGGCCTGGGAGTCTGAGCCCGGCAGCGGCAATGGCGGCAGTGCTGCACCGCCTCTGTTCACCTATGAGGCCGGCACCTGGGGGCCAAAGGCTGCCGAAGATCTGCTCACCCAATCGGGGCGGCGGTGGCGGCGCCTCTGATTTGGCTGCTCTCGGCTGGTAAACCATGGCCTATCCACCTCTGTGTAAGCCGGGGCACCCTCAGCAACAGGCAGAAGAGCATGAGCAGCTCAAGAGCCCTTTCAAATGGCCGCTGCAGAAGAGAACACCAAGACGTAGGGATCCCCGGCTGTTGCAGCTAACATGGGCATGGCCTGTTTATTGCGTGGGTATCATGCCGCCACTGTTGTTCCGGTTATCCGTCCGGCCCTGGCAAGCCTTGTCGGTGGGCCTGGCAGTTGTGTTGGGGATGGGAGGGTGGAGCTCTGCCCAGGCCCAGGTGTTGCTGCACGTCCCTCTGCCCAATGGGGGCTTGATGCAGGCCCAAGCGCTACAACTGGCCACCGACTCGCTGCGGCTGGCCCAGTTTGGTCAAACGGAAGAAGCGCTGCGCCGCCTGCAACTGGCCGTGGCCATGGTGCCCAACTCCTCAGAGCTGCTCTATGTTTTGGGCAACGTCCACCTAGAACTGGGGGACTTGGAGCAGGCGATTGCCTCGTTGCAGAAGGCCCGCGCCCTGTCTCCTCAAGATGGGGCTGTTCTCTACTCGCTGGGATCGGCTTATTTGCGGCAGGGCAGCTACTTTGCCGCTGCTGAAACCCTGGAACGAGCTGTGGCCCTGCAACCGGATAACCCCAATGCCCGCTTCCAACTGGGCAATGCCTACCTCATGCTGGATCGGTGGGATGCGGCCCGGCAGGAATATGAGAAGACCTTGGAGTTGGATTCCGCCTATTGGCCGGCCATGAACAACATGGGCTTGGTGGACTATGAGCAGGGGGATCTCGACGCCGCCATCGATCGCTGGGAACGCACGATAGAGATGAACAATGCCGTAGCAGAGCCCTATTTGGCCCTGGCGACTGCCCTCTACATTCGGGGAGAAACCGAACGGGCTGAGGAACTGGGGGCAAAGGCCATGCGCTTGGATCCCAACTATGCCCGCCTGCAGGTGTTGCGGGAGAACCTGTGGCGAGAAAACCTGCTGCGAGATGTGCAGATCCTCCTGCGCACCCGCCCTGTTGCAGAAGCTCTGCAGCAAGCCGCTATCGAGCAGTTCAACCGGCGGATGGGCCTCTCAGAATAGATTCAGGATAGATTTAGGAATTGACAGTGGGAAGTTCTGCAGGGGATCCCTTGAGAACTCGTGCCTGAAACTTGGCCCGAATCCGCTCGGCAATCCCGGCACTGTTCAAGCCTAGTTCTGCCAAGGATTCCTCGGGGGTGGCGTGCTCCACCCACACATCCGGCACCCCCAAGCGCAACAAGGGCACTGCCAGGTCGGCGTCGAGCAGGGCTTCGGCCACTGCCGAGCCAAACCCACCCATGAGGCAACCTTCTTCCACCGTCACCACCAAGCGGCTCTGTTCGGCCAAAGGCAGGATCAGCTCAGTATCCAGAGGCTTGGCGAAGCGGGCATTGACCACCGTGGCTGAGATGCCGTGTTCTTTCAAGATCTCCGCCGCCTGCAGGCTGGGATGCACCATCGACCCATAGGCCAGGATCAGCACCTCGCCGCCGCTGCGCAACACCTCGGCTTTGCCGATGGGCAGGGGTTCCCATCCCTCTTCTGCCAGAGGCACCCCCACGCCAGATCCGCGCGGGTAACGCATGGCGATGGGGCCCTGGGTGTACTGGATCCCGGTCACCACCATGCGCTGTAGCTCCGCTTCATCTTTGGGAGCCATTAGCACCATTTCCGGAATGCAGCGCAGATAGGCGATGTCGTACATGCCTTGGTGGGTGGGGCCATCGGCTCCTACAACTCCCGCCCGATCCAAGCAAAAGAAGACCGGCAACTTTTGGATACAGACATCGTGGATGATCTGGTCGTAGGCCCGCTGCAAGAAGGTGGAATAAATGGCCACCACTGGCCGCATTCCCTCACAGGCCATGCCAGCCGCCAACGTTACAGCGTGCTGCTCGGCGATCCCCACATCCACAAACTGATCCGGCAGCTTTTCCTTGAGCTTATCCAGGCCAGTGCCCGTATCCATAGCGGCGGTGATGCCGATGATGCGGGGATCCCGCTCGGCCAGCTTGCAGAGGGCATGGCCAAAGACCTTGCTGTAGCTGGGGGGCTTGGGCTTGGTGGGCGGGTAGGGCTTGCCGGTGGCCAGGTCGAAGCGGGATTGGGCATGATACCCCACCTGTTCCGCTTCGGCAGGTGGGTAGCCCTTGCCTTTGACGGTAGCTACATGCACCAGTACCGGGCCGGAGATGCCGTGGGCCAACTCAAAGGCATCCAACAACTCCGCCAGGTTGTGCCCGTCCACCGGCCCCACGTAGGTAAAGCCCAGCTCCTCAAAGATAATGCCGGCTTTGTTGTTTTGCACAGCGGTAACCAGCTTCACCGTTTCCTTGAGGCGGTCAATTTCCGGGCTGAGGCTGGATCCCAGTAGGGGCAGGTTCTTCAGTTGCTCTTCTAGGCTGTCGGCCAAAAACTGCACCGGCGGGCTGAGGCGCAGGCGGTTTAAATAGCGAGGGATCGCCCCCACATTGGGGGAAATAGACATGCCGTTGTCGTTGAGCACCACCATCAGGTTGGTCTTGGGCAGGTGCCCGGCGTGGTTGATGGCTTCATAGGCCATGCCTCCGGTCAGGGCACCATCCCCAATGATGGCCACCACCTTGAAGTTGTCTCCCCGCCGATCCCGAGCGATGGCCATGCCCAAAGCTGCCGAGATGCTGGTGGAAGCGTGCCCCGCCCCAAAGTGATCGAAGCGGCTCTCGCTGCGCTTCAGGTAGCCGGAAATCCCCCCCTTCTGGCGCAATGTGTGGAAATTGTGGTACCTGCCGGTGAGCATTTTGTGGGCATAAGCCTGGTGCCCCACATCCCAGATCACCTTGTCTCGATCCAGATCGAGGGTCTTGTAGAGGGCCAAGGTCAGCTCCACCACCCCCAGCCCTGGCCCCAGATGACAGCCGACCGGGGAATTGGCAGCCGTCTGCAGATGTTTGTCGCGAATCTGGCGGGCTAGGCTGCGCAACTGGCTCAGGTTCAGGTTTCGGAGCTGGTTGGGATGAGTGATGTCACTCAGGTGCATAATGGACTCGTCCTTCCGGTGTGATCTCACTCTAATTCATTTTCAGGAGGGGTTTTGTAGCCCTCCCTCTCAAAACTTCAAGGAATGCAGGGATCCCCTCAATGCTGGGCCAAGGGCAGTAAACTACCCGACCCTGACTGCTTCGCAGTACAGTGCGGGCTTTCAGTAGCCCTGAGCCTGTTATGCTCTCCCAGAGAACAAAACAAACTCGAACCTCTGGGCTGGTTTACGGCAGCCCCCAAGAGCGCAATCACATTCGCACC
>NZ_JANSIM010000190.1:0-4214 GCF_047502655.1 Synechococcus sp. R5-12
CCCTACGGGTACAGTGCGGGGCTCCTGCGATTTCTAGCTGAAGATGATCCCAGCCGCTGGCGCCAGAAGAGCTATGGCCCGAACAACTGGGGAGATGACAAGAATCCTCCCCCTCGAGGGCGGGGAGTATGTCAAAATGCGGCAAGAACCCTCGAGTGGTCGCGATGATCCCACCGGATGGATCCCCCCTTGCTTCTGTTCCTGCCTGGCATAGCCTCACCCTCGCCGCTGCCATCCAGAAGTTGCAGACCGATCCCGATCGTGGCCTCACCACTCAGCAGGTAATCCAGAGGCAGCGGGAGTATGGCCCCAATGAGCTGATCACCTCCTCTGGCCGTAGCTCCTGGCAAGTCCTGCTGGATCAATTCCGCAACGTCATGCTGCTGATGCTGATCGCCGTAGCGGCGATCTCAGCCACTTTGGACTTGCAAGAAGGCGAGTTTCCCAAAGATGCCCTGGCCATTTTGTTGATCGTTGGCCTTAACGGTGGCCTGGGCTATTTGCAAGAAAGTCGGGCGGAAAAAGCGCTGGCGGCCCTGAAAAAACTGGCCTCCCCTACTGTGCGGGTGGAGCGGGATGGCCTGTGGCAAGAAGTTCCAGCCAGCCAACTGGTGCCGGGGGATCGCGTGCTGCTGGAAGCCGGGGTACAGATCCCAGCCGATGGGCGCTTGGCCGAGGCCGTGAACCTGCAGGTGCGGGAAGCAGCTTTGACCGGAGAAGCCACCCCTGTAACCAAACAGGCAGATTGCGTACTCCCGCCGGACATCGAGCTGGGGGAACGGCGCAACATGGCCTTCATGGGCACCGAAGTGATTCAGGGGCGAGGGATCCTCTTGGTTACTGCCACCGGCATGAACACGGAGCTGGGCAAGGTGGCGAAGCTGCTGCAAACGGTGGAAAACGAGCCCACTCCCCTGCAGCGGCGCATGAGCCAACTGGGCAATGTGCTGGTGTCGGGATCCCTGGCTTTGGTGGCCTTGGTGGTGGGGATAGGGTTGCTGCAAGCCGGGAGCATGGCCCCCTTTACCTCGCTTTTGGAAACTTCCTTGAGCATGGCCGTGGCCGTGGTACCAGAGGGGCTGCCTGCGGTGATCACTGTCACCCTGGCCATAGGCACCCAACGCATGGTGCGCCGCCACGCCCTCATCCGCCGCCTGCCGGCAGTAGAGACCCTGGGATCCGTCACCACCATCTGCTCCGACAAAACCGGCACCCTCACGGAAAACAAAATGGTGGTAACCGACATCATTACCCCCGACCGCCATTACCACGTCAGCGGCACCGGTTACATTCCCAAGGGATCCTTCTACTGCGGCGGCCAGCCCATAGATCCCGGGAGCGCCCCGGATCTGCAGGCCATCTTGCGGGCCGTGGTGTTCTGCAACGATGCCCTGTTGCAGGCCAGCCTCCAACCCGTTGCCGGTCGCAACCCACGGTCTGCAGTTTCTTCTCCCCCTTCAACGCCCACCTGGTCCATCCTGGGGGATCCCACCGAGGCCGCCCTGCTGGTGGCAGCCGCCAAGGCCAACCTCCACAAAGGCTCTTTACAGGAGCGCTACCCACGGGTGCAGGAGCTCCCCTTCAGCTCGGAACGAAAACGCATGAGCGTGGTGATCCAAGAAAACGGCGGCTACTGCGTCTACACCAAGGGATCCCCAGAGCTGGTGCTGGAGCGGTGTGATCGTATCCAGAAAGGGGGCACTTGGCAGGAGCTGTCGGAAACCGATCGCCAAGCCATCCTCGGCACCAACAACCGCCTGGCCGCCCAAGGTATCCGGGTTCTGGGGGTAGCCACCCAGAGGCTAGAGCGGATCCCGGACAACGGGGAAGAGGTGGAGCACAACCTGGTTTGGCTGGGCTTGGTGGGGATGCACGATGCTCCGCGACCAGAGGCGCGAGAGGCCGTGGCCCGCTGCCGAGAAGCTGGGATCCGCACGTTGATGATTACCGGCGACCACCAACTGACAGCTGTTGCCATTGCCCGCCAGCTGGGCATTCTCGAGTCGGAGGATCAGGCGATTGACGGGCGTACCCTCTCCCGCTTGAGTTTCGAGGAGCTGCTGCAAACGGTACAAACCGTCAGGGTCTATGCCCGCGTCGCCCCCGAACACAAGCTGCGCATTGTGCAAGCCCTGCAAAAGCAAAACGAGTTCGTGGCCATGACCGGGGATGGGGTCAACGACGCCCCTGCCCTGCGCCAAGCGGATATTGGCATCGCCATGGGCATCACGGGCACCGATGTGAGCAAAGAGGCCAGCGACATGGTGCTGCTGGACGACAACTTCGCCACCATCGTGGCAGCCATTGAAGAAGGGCGAGTGGTTTACAGCAACATCCGCCGCTTTGTGAAGTACATTTTGGGCAGCAACATCGGCGAAGTGCTGACGGTGGCTGCCGCCCCCATCCTGGGCTTGGGGGATGTGCCGCTGACACCCCTACAGATCTTGTGGATGAACTTGGTGACCGATGGCCTGCCCGCTCTGGCCTTGGCTTTGGAACCGGCGGAGCCAGGGGTGATGCAGCGCCCCCCCTTCAACCCCAAAGAGAGCATCTTCGCCCAGGGGCTGGGAGCCTACATGGTGCGCATCGGCGTGGTTTTTGCCATCTCCACAATCCTCATGATGGTCATTGTGGAAGCCTACATCCCCCACTGGCGCACGATGGTCCTCACCACCCTGTGTATCGCCCAGATGGGCCATGCGCTGGCCGTGCGCTCCAACGAGAAGCTCACCATCGAGACCAACCCTTTTTCCAACCCCTACCTGCTGGGCGCGGTCCTGACCACTCTGCTCTTGCAATTGGCTCTGCTCTATGTGCCTTTCTTGCGCAGCTTCTTTGGCACAGAGGAGCTAACCCGCACTGAACTTTTGATCTGCTTGGGCTCTAGCACCGTGGTTATGGTCTGGGTGGAGTTGGAAAAACTCTATTGCCGCTGGCGCAAGGGATCCCGCTGAATCTTCACAGTTATTTTTCACAATAAAGCATCTTCACAATAAAGAGTCTCTCTCCCTACTGCACCCAGAAACAAAGCTTTGAGCCAAGACTCATTTCCCCAAAAAGCCACTCTTGAGGAATCCTGCCCATTGCATAGAGGCCATTTCCGCAAGTTAGCTGAGCTTCCCCTTTTGATCTCCAAGATAAGCTGGAAAGACTTGCTGGGATACTGTGGAAAGGGGGCAGGAATCTCTGGGTTCTATGCACAGAGAGCTATGGGCGGTAGGGAAAACGGTGGGCCTGGTGGATCCCTCTGGCCTTGCCTTTTGGCTGCTGGGATCCCTCTTCTTGGCTCTCCTGCTGCTTGGCGTCAGCCTGGGGGAAAGTCAGCCGCTTTCTGTCTTCAGAGGGATCCTGGGATCCCTTTCTCGAAGATTTCCCTTCCAACCTCCTAGAGGCACCCCCAGCCCAGAGGCTCGTTTTCGGGCAGCCTTGGAAGCCAGCTTGGATGCTATTTACCTGCTGGAGGCGGTGCGGGATCCCGTTACCCGCGAGATCCGCGACTTTGTCTTTGTGGATGTCAACGCCAAGGGGGAAGAGCTCATTTCCCTCCAGCGCCGGCAGATCATCGGCCAGCGGCTGTGCGAGCTGCTGCCCATCAACCGCTGGGGGGGCTTTTTTGAGAAATACAAGCGAGTGGTGGAAACCGGCATTCCTCTGGAAGAGGAGTTCCCCATTTCGGGGCAGCCGGGCTTGAAGGCCAGTTGGATCCATCACCAAGTGGTGCCGGTGGGAGACGGGATCCTCATCACCAGCCGCGACATCAGCGAGCGGGTCAAGATGGAGCGGGCTCTACAGGAAAGCGAGTCTCGCTACCGCGCCCTCTACGAGGCCATTCCCGACTTGATTTTTGAGCTCAGCGCCGAGGGAGTCATTCTTCATTGCAAGCCTTCCCCTTACGTTCCCACCCGACATCCGCCTGAGTTTTACGTGGGTTGCCGCGCCCAAGACGTGTTTACTGGCTCGCTGAAAGAGCAGTATCCATCTCTGGCGGAGGGGGCCTTGGTCAGCCAGACGCCGCAGTACCTAGAGTACGAAGTTGAGATTGAGCCGGGGATCCGCTGCTATCGGAGAGCCTGCGTTGTCGCTCACGGGAGAGACAAAGTTTACATCCTGGTGCGAGATATCACCGAGCGGAAACAGGCGGAGTTGGCCCTTAGAGAAATGGAAGCCACCCAGCGAGCCATTCTAGAAGCCATTCCCGACTTGATCTTTCGCCT
>NZ_JANSIM010000191.1:0-1766 GCF_047502655.1 Synechococcus sp. R5-12
TAACTCCCCTCTCCCTCTGGGAGAGGGGCTGGGGGTGAGGGCAGGTCTTCTGCATAGCCTTGCAGAGCGGGTAGAGTGGGCTAAAGGGATCTGCTCAGGAATGTCCCCACGGTCATGACTTTGGTCTTACAATCCCCCGGCCCGGTTGTGTTTAGTTGGGGGCCGCTCAGCCTGCGCTGGTATGGCTTATTGATCGGCCTGGCAATGGTGTTGGGCTTGCTCCTGGCTCGCCATCTGGCAGCTCGGCGTGGCCTTCCCCCCAGTTCCATGCCTGATCTGCTGGTGTGGTTGGTGGTTGGATCCCTGCCCCTTGCTCGCCTGTACTATGTGGCCTTTGAGTGGGAACGCTATCGAGATGGCCCTTGGTGGCAGGTCTTGGCCCTCTGGCAGGGGGGCATTGCCATTCACGGTGCCTTGATCGGCGGCAGTGCGGCGCTTTACCTGTTCGCCCGGCGGCACCGGCTGAGTTTTTGGTTGCTAGCCGATTGCCTTGTTCCCTCCCTCAGCCTTGGTCAGGGGATCGGACGTTGGGGCAACTTCTTCAACAACGAAGCCTACGGAAAGGTGTTGCCTCCGGATAGCCCTCTGTGGGTACAACTGCAGCTGCCTGATGGATCGCGCGTCCATCCCACTTTTTTGTACGAATCCCTCTGGAACTTTGGTCTCTTCGGGCTCCTGCTCTTTTTAAGCTACCGGCGCCAGCTTCCCCCCGGCACCCTCTTGGGCCTCTACCTGGTGGGGTACAGCCTGGGGCGCTTCTGGATCGAAGGCCTGCGCACCGATAGCCTCATGCTGGGATCCCTGCGGGTGGCGCAGGGGGTGAGCCTGTTGCTCATTGGAGCAGGCCTGGCCGCAATCTTGACAGCTCCCAAACGCGTTTCTGTTCACCCAAACGAGGCAACTTCCTCGCCTGGGATCCCCGCCCCAAAGGAGTTGTAAGCCATGGCCAGCGAACAGAATGAAGAGCCCTGGCAGCAAGCCTCCCCTCTGCTGCTGCCATCCGCCGCTGCTACCCAATCACTAGGGGCCCTCGTAGCTCAAGCCGCCCTTGGCTTCCTCGCCCCTTTAGGTCAACAAAAATCTCCCCCTCCCAGCCGCAGCCTCGGCTCCACTTCCGGCTTGGTCATTCTTCTCGAAGGTAATCTGGGCAGCGGCAAAACCACCTTTGTGCAGGGACTAGGGCAGGGCTTGGGGATCCCTGAACCCATCGACAGCCCCACCTTCGTGCTGGTGCAGGAATACCACACCGGACGGATCCCTCTTTTCCATTGCGATCTCTACCGCCTAGAGACCTCTTCTGCCGCTCGCGCCGGTGGGAAAGAATCCACACTCCTAGAAGACCTGGGGCTAGAAGAACTTTGGAGCCAAGGTGGGATCACCGCTATTGAGTGGCCCCAGTACCTCCGCCATCTGCCTGCGACCTACCTCTGGCTGCGCCTACAGCCCCATCCCCAGCAGGAAGGAGCCCGCCTTCTACACGTCAAGGGAAAGGGATCCCAGACTGGCCACCTTTGGCAGCAAGTTCTTTCTCAATTCACTCAGCAAAACCTCGAAGAAGGGATCCACTTCTCCTCCTGAAAGTACTTGAAAGCAGAAGAAAAAGTTGAGATCCCAAAAGACTTATGGTCATTTCGATTCCAACTAGGACACTGCACCCGCACCTAAAACGTTGAATGTACGGAGCCAGAAGGCTCTTCTCAGCAGTTCAGTCGCTTCACCCCAGCCTAGGTTGTGTTGATCTTTCATTTGAGCCAAAAGAGAGCACT
>NZ_JANSIM010000192.1:0-6141 GCF_047502655.1 Synechococcus sp. R5-12
TACGGGTACAGTGCGGGGCTCCTGCGATTTCTAGCTGAAAGCGCGGGGACAACTTCGCCTCAGTTCGGATCCCTACTGGGTCGAGCGGGTGAACCGCATTGGCCAACGGGTGGCCGCCCACAGCGAACGGCCCCATCTGCCCTACACCTTTCAAGTGGTGGAAGATCCCGACATCAACGCCTTTGCCACACTGGGAGGCTTTGTCTACATCACCACCGGTGCCCTCGCAGCCGCCGACAACGACGACCAGATTGCCGCCGTGCTGGCCCACGAGGTGGCCCACATCGGCGAACGCCACGGCCTGCAACAACTGCAGCAGGCTGCCACTGCCCAGTTTGGGGCTCAATTGTTGGGGCTCAACGACAGTACCCTGGCCGCTCTGGCCCTGGAATTGGGAGTACGGCGCCCGCAGAGCCGTGAAAACGAGTTTATCGCCGATGAAAAAGGTCTGGGGGCAGCCTATCGCGCCGGGTTTGACCCGCAGGGCATGCCGCAATTTTTGGCCAAGTTGCAATCCCGCGGATCTGTGCCAGAGTTCCTGCGCACCCATCCCCCCGTCTCGGAGCGCATTGCCCGCCTCAACCAGCTCATCATTCAGCACGGCATGGTCAGCCCAGCCGGTCAGACCGTTCCACTCCGCGGCTCCGGCGGCTCCATTTGGCCCTCCGGATCCCCCGAACAAACCCAACGCACCGAGATTGAGATCCTGCCGCTACTCCCTGTCCTGCCCTAACTCGGCCCAGGGGGATCTCTTCTGCCCAAGACCGGCTGGATGGCTCCCTGTGTTTCTTTGTCAGGGACAGTTACTGGTGGAGCTGTGCTTCACAGCAAAGGCAGACCGCGTAGTCTCCGCAACTGGTTGAGGTGGGCCGGGCAATCACAGCCGAATAGGGCAACAGCTGCGTTGCTTTCTTCAAGGGTGAACTCTAGGAAAGGAGGCTCTGTCACCTCGACTTCAGCCCAGGACTCCGTCTCGCCAACACGAGCGGATGGGATGGGATCCTTCTGCTCGGGAACAAGAAGAGGATGTCTCCACGGCAGAGAACGGGAGCGGACAACATTCAGGTCAAATGGGGACGCGTCCAGGGTAGAAGCTCGAGCTGCAGGAGCAAACCAAAGCAGCAACGCCCACAGAGCCGGTGCCGGCCACCTTGCCCAGCGCCAATAGGAATAGGGGATCCCTGCCATAGACTTTGCTCACTCACTCCAGCCTTAGTGTACCGTCCGCTTTGGATTTTGCCAGGGGGTGGCTGGAGCGAAGAGGACGTCATAGCTGCGCAACGCTAACGCGACTGGCCGGCATCGTCTCAGGAACCGTTGGGTCACAGCCGGCGGATCCCATGCCAAACTTTGGTTTAGAATATTTTTAGATTCGAGATTCAGTCTCACTCATTTGAACTTGGGGAGGCCAACCTTTAGCCTTGCCAAGGATATCCCTCTTCTGCAGCGCTCCACTGGGATCTAGCTTCCTGCCCTTTCCCGTCCTGTTTTGTTCATTATCTCTACCAACTCAGGAGTTTCTTATGGCCGTTCCAAATGGTCATTCCGGCACGCTTCCAGAGCAAGAGGCTTCTTCTATGGGAAAGGACGCCCTCCCGCTAACGCAAACGGGTAACGCTCTAAACCTGGCTCCCCTGCCTGCTGATGGGGCCTCTGCGGCTGCTCAGATGCCGGTACTGCTGGAGGAGAAATCCGGCCCGCCCGTGTTTCCCAGCCCTGTCAAGTTCAGCGAAATTGAGATTGACCACCGTCCGGTTGGGGCTTCGACCCTGAAAGTGGTGGATTACTATGCCGACGGACGTCCAGTTACTGCTGCAACTCTCAAAGTCGTGGACACTTGGGGGGAGGGACGCCCAACGGTTGCCTCTGGCGCCAAATTCATCCATGACCCCGCGCTCAATCGGCCGATAATGGCCGATGGCCTGAAAATTGCCAAAACCTTTATGGGCAATCGCCCCATTGAGGCCAGCCCCCTCAAGGTGATGCGCTAGCCCGGATCCCCAAGGTGGGCCAGGGATCCCCTTGCTAACCTGGGTTGGGGCACATCCGGTTAGTGATCATGGAGATCCTGGCAGTTCTCTTGGGGCTGTTGGCGGGCTTGGGAGGAGGAGCGGGCTATCTGGCGGATCAGACGGCGCGGCAGCTTTTGCTGGATCAGTTGGATCGGGCAGAGGTTTTGGAGGTGCGCATCCAAAGCCAGCCCAATTACCGACTGCTGAATGGCCAAGCGGATCGCCTGCTGATTGCCGGTCGCGGGCTCTATCGAGCGCCCTTTCCCCGCATCGAGCTTCTGGAGCTGGAAACCGATCCGGTGGCAATTGACCCCTCTTTTTTCCAGGGGGCTCCCTTGCGCCTGGCGCGACCCCTGCAAGCGGCGGTACGGGTGTTGGTGCGGGAAGAGGACTTGAATGCTGCCCTCAACATGCCAGAGGTGCTCCGCCAGTTTCAGGATCTCCGCGCCGATCTGCCCTTTGGGGGAGCTGGAAGGGAAGCTCGCCGTTTTGATCTGCGTCAGCCTCGAGTCGAGTTTTCGGATCCCAGCCGCATTCAGCTCTCTGCCCTCTTGGTGGAGAAAGACGGCGGTACTGAGCAAAAGGACTCCGTCCCGCTAACGCGAGCAGTGGAGGTGGTGTTCAACGCTGGGATCCGCGTGGAAGAAGGGCGCAGCCTAAAGCTGGAGAATCCGGAGTTTGTGATCGGTTCTGTGCGGGTTCCCGATGAGATCTCAGCAGCGTTTTTGGGCGGGCTCAATGAGGTGCTTGACCTGCAAGAGCTGGAAGAGATTGGGATCCTGATGCGGGTGCTCAGCCTAGAGATAGAGCCTGACCAGTTGCAGGTGATTGGGTTTGTGCGGGTGGAAGGGTTGGAAAGGACCTCGTCCCGCTAACGGGGATCCCCATTGAGCAGGGATGAGCTCCCCAGGGCTGCGCTCTAGCAGGAGAGCTGCTCTGTCAAACTGGATAAAGATCAGCCAGGCTGGAGATGGGATTATGGCCTTCGATTGGTTTCGCCGCCGCTATACCGACTCTACCGACTCTCCTGGTGAAGCGGAGTCTTCGCCACCAGCCCCCGCGCCAGCCACAGAACCGGCGGAGATCTCCCCGGAAGACTATTTGGCTTTTGCCAAAGCCGCCTATGCCAACCTGAAGGCCCGTGCTGCTGCCCAAGCCCCACCGGCAACCCAGGACTCTGTCCCACCTGCGCCAGCGGAAGGGATCCCTGCAGAATCCGTCCAGCCACAGCCACCGGCCTCGACTGAGGACTCCGGCCCACTTGCCCAAGCAGAACCCCGTGAACCCGTCCAGTCCTCCACTCCAACACAAGAACCAGCATCTCCAGAATCGCCCCCTGTGCAGCCGGCGGCAGCTCCCTCGTTTTTCGATCTGGCTCCCCGTGCTGCTGAGCGTCTCCAAGCCCTGCAAGCCAGCGCCGTGGATGAGCCCAAACCCGAGCCGGTGACTGCAGCCGTTGCTCCCTCTCCAGAGACGGGGCCGGAAGAGCTGGTCTTCGATGAGGGCTTCCGCTGGTCAGCCGAGATCTTGGCGGCTCAAGGGCGCAAACCGGAAGAGATTTCCGTTGAGGAAATCTCCTGGCTGCAAAAGCTGCGGCGAGGCTTGGGCAAAACCCGCCTTAACCTGATCAACCAGTTGAAAGCCCTGGTAGGCCGCGGCCCTCTGGATCAGAAGGCTGTGGAAGAAATTGAGGCCCTGTTGCTGCAGGCCGATGTGGGGATCGACGCCACCGAGCAGATCATCCAAGCCCTACAAAAGCGCATGCGAGAGGAGGTGGTGCCCCCAGAGGAGGCCGTCAAATACCTCAAGCAGCAGATGCGGCAGATGTTGACGGTGGGGAATCCCACCTTTGCCCCACAACGGGACACGCTCAACATTTGGCTGATTGTCGGGGTGAATGGGGCGGGCAAAACCACCACCATTGGCAAAATTGCCCATGTCGCCCGCAAGTCTGGATACCGCTGTCTGATTGCTGCTGCTGATACTTTCCGGGCTGCTGCTGTGGAGCAGCTCAAGGTTTGGGCAGAGCGAGCAGGGGTAGAGGTAATCGCCAATCCCTCTCCCAATGCCGATCCGGCAGCGGTGGTTTTTGACGCCATCACAGCCGCCAAGGCCAGGGGCACCGAGTTGCTGTTGGTGGACACGGCAGGCCGTCTGCAAAACAAGAAAAACCTGATGGACGAGCTGGCCAAGATCCGCCGCATCGTCGATAAAAAAGCTCCCGAAGCCAAGGTAGAAAGCCTTCTGGTGCTGGATGCCACCCAAGGGCAAAACGGGTTGCGCCAAGCCGAGGTGTTTGCCGAGGCTGCCAAGTTGAGCGGTGTGATCCTGACTAAGCTGGATAGCACCGCCAAGGGGGGGATTGCCCTGGCCATTACGCAGCAGATGAACCTGCCCATCCGCTTTATCGGCGCCGGCGAGGGGCTAGAAGATCTGCGGCCTTTTTCCAGCTACGAGTTTGTGGAAGCTCTTCTAAGCGAGTATTGAGGCACCCCCTCTCTGAGAAGGGCCATTGTGAAAGAGAGACACACAGATCCAGGCTTTGTTGGGCGTCGCCCCCGCTTTCTGCCCTGGAGTGCTGCAGTGGTGGGGGCAGGTTTGCTTTGGGCTTGGGGTGGGCACCGCTGGATCCAGAGCGGGTTGAACCTGGTTCGGGCGGGATCCACGCAGGATACAGAAGCTTTGCAGGAATTTGTAACCACCTTGGCTCAGGTGTTGTCGGGGGTGCTGGGCTTTACCCTCTCGGTGGTGGCCATTGTGGTGCAGTTGAGCGCGGATCGCTTCACGCCAAAGGTCACGGAGCTGTTTTTGCGCGAGAAAGTCAATTTCTACCTCTTCTTTTTCCTGATTTTGGCCAATGTGGTCAGTTTGTGGAGTTCGGCAGCCCTGGGCTTTTACGTTCGTGTTGGCGTTGCGGAGCAACACCCTCCAGGGTTGCTCGTCGGGCTGAATCTGCTGCTGGGCACAGCTTCGTTTTTGATGCTGATCCCCTACTTTCGCTTCGTGTCTCACTTTTTGCAGCCGGCTTCGATTATCCATCCCATTGAGCAGCAAGTGCGGCAGGCCATCCTGGGATCCCTTGCTTCCAGGAGATCAGGATCGGACTCCGGATCCAAGAGGGGCTATTTCTCCCGTTGTTCACTGCAACTGCGGCCTCGTCACGACAACGTTGTGCAGCAACAGCGATGCGCAGGAATACAGGGTGCCGTAGGCATAGCAACAGAGCAGCACTCTCCAATGGGCGAATGCTCGCCAGCTCATCAGCGCTGCCTCTCTGCCCTCGATGAGATCAAAAGCATCGCCACCAGTGCTCTCCGTCAGCAGGAGGGGAGCATTCTCCTGGAAGCCTTGGACAGCTTGAAGTCTCTGTGGGTCTTCTATGCCGCTCACAAAGCACAACTGCCCCCTGCCTGGTTTCTCCTTACTCCAGCTCTGTGGCGGGATCCGGACTTTGCTTCGGTGGATAGGGGACTCTTGAGCCAGATTGAGGCAGAGGGATCCTGGCTGGAGCTGAAGATACTGCGGCAGTATCAAGCCTTGTTTGCCGAGGGGCTAAACGGCATGCGCCAGGCAAGCACCCTGGTGGCCATTCACAGCCTGGAACTGGGGATCCGCGCCCTGGAAGCCCAACAACTCACGGTAGCGGGGTGGGTGATCAAGTTTTTCAATACCTATCTGCGGGCCGTCATCAACGCGCGAGACATCCGCAGCGGCTACAACCTGCTCAAGCAGTACCGCTTGTTGGCCGAGGCAGCCCTACAACACCGCCAGTCGGCTCTGGTCTTGCAGATTGTTGGCTACTTTCGCTACTACAGCTTAATTGCCTACAAAGCTGGCCTCTTTTTCCTATCGCGTAAGCGGGACGGAGTCCTTTCTGAAACCTTTGGCTTTGATCTGGGAATGTTGGCCCAGTCGAGCTGTGCTCTGGGCTCTGAAACAACGGAAGCCATTGTGCAAGCCTTGTTACGTCTGGATCAGGATCCCGAAAGCGAGCAACAGGAAACCACCCTGCGTGGGATCCGCAAAACCCAAGTCCGCTTGGCAGCCTATTTCCTCAGTCGTGGCCGGGAGGACTGGGCCAGGCTGTTCGCGTAAGCGGGACGGAGTCCTTTCGCGTAAGCGGGACGGA
>NZ_JANSIM010000193.1:0-5089 GCF_047502655.1 Synechococcus sp. R5-12
CCTGAACCATGTTCAGGAGAGTTCAGCGTGAATGTATCAGGTTCTTGAGATTGCAGCGCACCCTCTTGGGGTGAGGTTTAGGCCGAGGTTGACCGTTCGCGGCGGGGGGCCGTAGGCTCTGCTGCTACCTACGCCGCAGCCGTTGAGTCAACTCTTCCCCCAAGCGCATCCATTTTGCTATCTCTTCGGGACTCACCTGTCGGTCATTCTGCCAGAGAATGAGGTGGGCGCCGGCCCCTTCGGCACAATAGTTGGGATATTGCTCCAAAAAACTGAGGACGCCGGGATGAAAACGTAGCCGAACTTGAGCTTCATCCTGTCCTCGCAAGAGATAGCTCCGGGAGAACTTAGGGTGGCTCTCGAAATTGATATCTTGCATGCCAAAAGCTTTGGCGATGCCATGGAAAAGGGCATTTTCGGGGTGCAGCCGAAAACGGGGCAGATGAAGATCCTCGTGATAGGCGTAGAAGACGGACTGGCGATAAGTGCTAGAACTCTTGCCACTGCCGCGGGTGTATTGGTAATCAAAAACGGTAATCTCAGTGCCATCGATCAGCCGCTTGGACATCGAATTATAGAAACGCCGCCCATGGGCTCGTTCAAACAGTCCAAAGCCTGCTTGCAACAAGCGAGATCGAATCTCTTCAGGCAACTGGGCAGAAAAGCGCATTCCTAGCTGTGCAGCTACCCGCTCCAGAGCTTCTCGACGTTTCTTTTCGTGGTAAAGGGCTAGAGCCAAGATCCCGGCAGCCAGAGCTAAAAACAGGATAAAAATAAGCCACTCCATACCGTCTCCCTCGGCTTAGCCACTGCAGTGCCTATCCCCACAATACCTGAGCGGATCCCCAAAAGGATCCCTGCCTTCGACCATTCAGCCGAGCGGTCTCCTCTTGTCTTTTATAGAGAAGTGACCCAATACAGCTGAGTGTGTCAAAGTTTGACGAAATTGTAGGGAGCGGTGAAGTTGTTGTAGCGAATGCGCAGCCGCCCCTGGAAGGTCTGGTCTAGCTCCTCTACTTTTTGGGCAAAAACCGGCTCATCTTCCCAATTGATCAAAAACGAGCCGTTGTAGGCCATGTTTTCGGTGAGCAGATCTCCTTCTACGCGGTCGCTGGCCAAGGGGCTGAGGGCTGCTGTAAAGGTCTGGGCAATGCGCTGACGTCGCTGCTCTAAGAGCTGCTCCAGAGCCCGTCCGATCTCAACTACCGCGTCCAATCCCAAAGGAGCGCCGGCCATTTCGTCCCGCCGAGCTTTGAGGGCAGGGTTTTCCTCTAGCCCCAGCTTGAGCTCCTGCTCGGGATCCCAGAAGACTTTGACTCCCACCTCCCGCTTGCCCTCCAGGCGCTCCAGCAGAGCCAGCAGATCCGCCAAGCGGGGCTGCACCAAGTCCCGTTCCACCTGCTCCCAGCCGCTGACCACCAGACCAAATTGCAGAGGCAGCAGAGCCCGATGTCCCTCGTTCATCACTTTTTCCAGCACGGCCTCATGGGCGAGCAAGTTGGCCCGGCTGGCCAGGTAGCGCTCCTGTCGAGCCTGGGAATACAAGAAGGCCAGGGATCCCAGCCCGTGAACCTGCACCGGCTGCTTGTCCAATCCCACCACACTCAGGTGGCGCGGGCCGGGGGCAGCGACGATCCCGTAGAGGTAGAGGGCGCTATGGGGATTTGCCGTTGGCATTGCTGCGGGCATCTCCGATCAGCCACGTGAGGTTGGACTCTTCGGTGTCGATGGCATTGCCATCCGAGGAAATGCAGTAGCGACCCATCACCATCTGGTGGCGTAGGGTCACGCCTGCCGCGATCTGGGTGTAGTTAAAAATCAAGCTGCCATCCAGCGTACACCCTTCATTCAACACACATCCGTAGCCAATTGCCGTGGGGCCGATGAGTTTGACCCCGTCCGCCAAATAGCTGCTGGCCCCGATGTAGACCGGTGGCTCGATGTGGATGCGATCCCAGTTGGCGCGGATGTTGATCCCCGTCCATACGCCGGGTTGAATCTGGATCCCAGGCACCTTGACTCCCTTGATCTCGCCGCGCAGCACTTTTTGCACCGCCAGCCAGTAGTCGTGGGTGCGGCCAATGTCCACCCACTGAAAGTCAGCCGTGATCCCATAAAAGGGGGCACCCGCTTTCACCAAGGCCGGGAAGAGATCGCTGCCGATGTCGTAGGGGCAGCCAGGGGGAATGTAGTCGAACACTTCCGGCTCGAAAACATAGATGCCGGTGTTGATGGTGTGGCCGAGGGCCTCTTCCCGCCTAGGCTTTTCTTGGAAAGCAGTGATGCGACCCGTCTCGTCGGTGACTACCACCCCATAGCTGGAGACCTGGCTGGGATCCACCTCCCGCAACACCACGGTGGCCAGCGCTCCCTTGGATTTGTGGAAGTTGACGATCTGCGTGAGGTTCAGGTCGATCAGGGCATCCCCACAGAGCACCACAAAGGTACTGTCGAAAAATCCGGAGAAATCCTGGATCTTGCGCATACCGCCAGCGGAGCCCAGAGGTTCGGCCACCGGCTGGCCGTTCTCAAAATGGCCTTCGAAGGAAAAGCCGATGTGAACCCCCCATTGCTGCCCATCTCGAAAGTAGTCTTCGATTTGGTGGGCCAAGTGGCTGGTGTTGACCATGATCTGGTCGAAGCCGTGTTCCCGCAGCAGCTCCACCAAAAATTCCATGACAGGCTTGTGCAAAATGGGGATCATCGGCTTCGGCATCATGTAGGTGATGGGCCGTACCCGCGTGCCTTTGCCTGCTGCCAGGATCATGGCTTTCATGCCGTCGTCACTCCTCCGGGCTAACCGTGCTCTGACTTTATCATCCCAGGATCGGCATTCCAGAGAACCGGCGGGGCTTTCAAGAGGCTGGGGAATCGCTGCTGGGATTCCGATCCCCTACAATCAAGGGGGCTTGCTCTTCTGGGCATTTCGCCAAGGGTTTCCCCTGAGCCCCTCGTTTTGCCCCGTCTCTCCTGAGAGTTCCACCCGGCAGACGGGGATCCCAGCATTCTTACATTGATTGCTCCTGGCCCAAGATTCAGACGGATGTATCAGACAAATGTAGTAGATCCTGAAAAAGATGCTGGATGGCCGTCCCGACAGCCCACCCATCACGATTGCCCTGGCCAAGGGGGCCTTGCTGCCTGAGGCCATTCAATGCCTGCAGCAGGTGGGGATCGATTTCAGCCGTTTTTTGGATCCCGGCAATCGCCTGCTGCGGATTGAATCCCCCACCCGGCTGAACGGACAACGCTACGAAGCGCTGCTGGTGCGCACTCACGATGTGCCGGTGTACGTGGAGTACGGGCAGGCGCAGTTGGGCATTGTCGGCTACGACGTCTTGCGGGAGCGCTATGCCGGCACCGAAGCGCGGGTGGCCCACCTGTTGGATCTCCAATTTGGCCACTGTCGCATGTCGGTGGCCCTTCCCCAAGATAGCCCCTACCACTCGGCAGCTCAGTTGCCTGCTCATGCCCGCGTGGCTTCTAAGTTTGTCGGCTGCGCCCGGGAGTATTTTGACCGCCTGGATTTGCCGGTGGAGCTTATCTCTCTCTATGGTTCGGTGGAGTTGGCCCCCCTCACCGGCATGGCCGATGCCATCGTCGACTTGGTAGCCACAGGGCGCACCCTGAGGGAAAACGGCCTGATTGAGCGAGACTGCCTATTCGAGAGTACAGCTCGCCTGATTGCCCATCCCATCAGCTACCGTGTCAACCAACAGCCTATCCGCGAGTTGATCACCCAGATTCGGGAACGCTGGCTGGGATCCCTGTTGGTGGGTGGCTAATTTTGAGGCACTTCCTCTGAGGGGGATCACGATTGCGTACAATGGGGGCATTCGGGCTTATTTCCCCCAGCAGCGTTCAGATTCAAAAAAGGTTTTTCGAGGTTGATTATGCGGTACCGTCCACTGCTCGCCATCCTGTTGGCGCTTTGTTTGAGCGTCTTTGCTGTTCCGGCTAAGGCTGCCAAGGCGCCGCTGACCTATGACCAGATCCGCAACACCGGCAAGGCCGCCATTTGCCCTTCGGTCTCGGACAACGCCCGGGGCCGTATCGAAGTGCCTAGGGGGGGATCCCTGAAGCTGACGGATGTCTGCTTCCAGCCGGTGCAAATTGAGGTGGAAGAGGAAAAGCGGAACGGCGAGAAAGAGTTCATCAAGGCCAAAAACATCATGATCTCAGCGGCCACTCTGGGGCCGATTAAAGCTGAGGTGACTCCCAAAGACGGTGCGCTGGAGCTCAAAGTGGTGGATGGGATCACCTTTCAGCCGACCACCGGCCAAATGCCCCGCCGCGAGCTGGTGCCGTTTCTGTTTAGCGTGAAAGACTTGGTCGCCACTGCCCAGGGCTCCGCCATTGACCCTTCGACCGATTTTGAAGGGGAGTTCTTGGTGCCCGGCTATCACAGCAGCACCTTCCTCGACCCGCGCGGGCGGGGATCCAACACCGGCTACGACACTGCGGTAGGTCTACAGGCTGCCAAAGATGATTTTGCCACCAACCGCAAGGTGGACGAGGTTTCCCAGGGGAAAATGTCGCTGCGGATCGCTCGCGTGGATGCCAGCACTGGCGAAATGGCGGGATCCTTTGTTAGCATTCAGCCTTCCAGCACCGAGCAAGGGGCGATGGAACCCCACACTGTTCGCGTTCAAGGCTTGTTTTACGCTCGCCTGGCGCAGGAGTCTTGAAGAGGCTTGAGGAAAGCCGAGAAGAGATCCAATTTCGGGGTTGAGATGGGCAGAGATCCCGGCGATCCCTGCCTATTTCTGTTGATACTATGTCTGTCTGGGTTTGCCCGTTGGGGAAGTGTGCAGCGATAAAGTCTGGGCCAGATGCCGCCACAGGTTCATTTGCAGATGGCCGCTGCCACTAACCTGCCTTTTATGTTGACTCTGGACCCAAGGGGACTCTCAATCTGGACTCAAGGAAGCCCTTTGTGAGTTCCGCTTCAGCCAGTACCGCCACCAGTGCGGATCCGAGTTCTGCTGCGCTCGCTACCCCAAAGTAAACTACCCGGCCCTGACTGCTTCGCAGTACAGGGCGGGTTTCGGTAGCCCTGCAGTTGGCAAGCCAACCACGGGCCTCTAGG
>NZ_JANSIM010000194.1:0-6260 GCF_047502655.1 Synechococcus sp. R5-12
AACAGTGATGTTCAGCAGTGTTCAGCGTAAATGTATCAGGTGCTATGCCTACGGCACCTCATACTGCTACCTACTGCTACGCAATGCTTATGGGAACGGGAACCGCACCGCTTTCTCAAGGCTGGGCAAGGATAGGGCGACCTCAGGGATCCCTCACCAGCACCATCCCGGTCACCACAGCGCTTTGGCCCAACCGGTCGAAGACCCGCAAGCTGAGCAGGTAGGAGCCGGGCACCAAGCTCAGGGGAGGGCGAATGCGGAAGCGGGTTGTACAGAACACCTCTCCCGACACACAATTCACCTGGGCTGCCGATAGCGTCTGCACCTCGATCCCTGACCACGACACCTGAAACGCCAGCTCCGCCGGGATCCGCCCCGGCACCGATACCGAGACCCCCAGCTCCAAAAAGCCGTTCCGATTCACCACAGAAGGAATATCGCTGCTGGTGATCAAAGGCGGCAGCGGAGTACTGGCCGTCAGCGCATCGGCACCACAACCGACCAAGGCCACACCCAGCAGGCCCAGCACCCATCCCCAAGGTTTGGATCCCGGCTTCATCACAGGGTTCATCTGAAAACTCACCTTCTCAGTATAGAGGGCGGGGGCAACAGAGTTAGTGTTGGTTCTGGGAAAAGCTAAAAATTTACACTACAGATAGTGGCGAGCTGGATTTTCATCCAGACCATCTGCTACAGTAAGGCCCATAACCTGTCAAGCAGCCTGGATATGGAAGGGGAAGAGGAGCTAAAAGCCTTGCGGGCGCGGGTGCGCAACCTAGAGCGATCCCTCGCCGAATCGGAAGCGCTGTCATTGCAGCAGATTGAGTGCATCCATCGCCTGGAACATCAACTGCTGGAAGCACAGGCCCAGATTCAAGAGCGGGATCAAGCTTTGCAAGCGTGTCAAGAGGAGAAAGCGCGGCTGGCCCAGCGCCCTACCCCAGAGGCTTTTCAGCTTCAGCAACAGCACATCGAAGAACTGCAGAATCTCCTGTGGGAAATGGAGCGCCGTCCAACGCTGGAGCACTACCACATTCTGCAACAGCAGTTGCAAACCAGTCAGACGGAAATTGAAACCCTCAAGGCGGAATTGCAGCGGCGCGTCGATCCGGCCCGATTTTACCAACTGCAGCAGGAGCTCCTGGAGCTGAAACAGCAGGCCAACCAATTGGGAGAATACGCCGTCAAGTTGCCGCAGGTGCAGCTTTTGCAAGCCCAACTGCAGCTCCGTGTACAGCAGCTAGAGGAGGAAAAAGCACAATTGCAAGCGCAAATCCAAGAGTTGGCTGCTCGACCTTCTGCACAAGAACTGGAAACCCTACGGGCGGAGCTAGAGGCTGCCCACCGCCAAGCGGAAGCCGAATGGCAGCGTTTGAAGACCCATCTGGAAACCGAAAAGGCACACATGGAAGCTGACCTGAACACCGCCCGGCAACGTATTCGCGAATTGGAAGAGCGTCCTACCCCAGAGCAATGGGCACGCTTGCAGGCGGAGCTGGATCATCTGCGCCAACAGGCCTCTTTTGCCAAGGCCGAGCGGGCCACCTTGCTGGAAGAGCTGCAGCAGAGTCAGCGGCAGCAGGCCGAGCAAGCCCAACAGATTGCCAAGCTGGAAGCGGAAGCAGCCCAGGCCGCCCACCTCAGGGAAACAGAGTCCTCACAGGCGCAGCGAATCCTTGCCCTGGAGGAGCAGGTGCAGGCTTTGACCCGCGAGCTTGGTGCTTTGCGAGCCGAGCGGGATCAGCTTATCCAAGAGTTGGCCCAGCGTCCCACCCTTGCCCAGTGGCAGGAAGTTCAGCAGCAGGTGCAGGACACCCGAGAAAGCCTGGAAGCAGCCCGGCGGGGGCGAGAACTGGCCGAGGCCCATCATCTGGTCAGCCAAAAGCAAATCGAGAAGTTGCAGCAGCAGGTGATGGCTTTGAAAACCGAGTGTGTGCAGGCCCACGCCTACGCGCAAACCCAAGAAAAGGAAGTGGCCCTGCTGCAGCAGCGCAATCAAGAACTGGAAGAGCAACTGGCCACACTGCGTCAGTCGGCCTCGCTTTCCCCCCAAGCAGCGGCTGTCGAGCCCAGGTCGAATCATCCGGCTAGTGCTCCGCACCGCTGGCGCGACCAGGAACGGATTCCTGCAGCGGCTGACGAGTCTGCTCCTTCCCCGGCGGCACCCAACAGCCGACCCACCACTTGGAGAACACCCACCCCAGGGATCCCGCCGCTCACCCTGGACGAGCGGGAAGAAAGTGCCCCGCTCGGCTGGCGCCAACGGACAGAAAGGCTCCTGAAACGCTCCGCTTTGGCCGCTTCACGGGCAGGAGGGGAAACGGGCAGTCGCAACCGGATTGAGTTGCCGACTTTTGTGCAGCGGCGGCCCTACTGAGCGCTCCATTCTCGGGGATCCAACCGTTCTCCAGCTTGAAAACGAGGCCAAGCCCAGCGCAACAGGGCTCCCAGCTGGGCATGAAACCGCTCTGGGGCAAATTGCAGAGCATGGGCCCGAATCCGCTGCGGATCCCAGTCCTGTCGATCCGCCTGCCGCAGCCCTTCCACCAGCGCTTCCACACTGGCCTCGGGAATGAGGATGCCGGTTTGGCCGTGGATGACCGTCTCTTGGGCACCTCCCCGGTTGAGGGCAACCACGGGGCGGCCGCAGGCCTGGGCCTCCACTGCCACTAGGCCAAAATCCTCCTCCCAGGGGAACAGCAGCAGCCGGCAATTGGCTAGCAGTTCCCGGAAACGATCGGGGGGCTGATGGGGCAAAAACTCCACCTGCGGCCCCGCCAGTCGCTTGAGCCGAGCCAGCTCCGGCCCTTCGCCCACAACCAGCAGCCGACGACCCAGCCGTTCACAGGCGGCAATCGCCAGATCCACCCGTTTGTAGGGCACCAGTCGGCCTGCCACCAGGTCATAATCGGCGCTGGGATCCGCCACCGGCTCCAACCCCTGCAGCGGAACGGGCGGATAAATGACCACAGCCTCGCGGCGATAGAGCTTGGCAATGCGGCGGCGAATGTGCTGGGAGTTGGCGATCAACAGATCTGGACGTTGAGCTGCCAGAAAATCCCATTGGCGCAGGCGGTGCAGCAGCCATTGGCTAATTGTGCCAACAGGCCCGCTTCTCCCCAGCCCTTCTCGCTGCAGATACAGCTCCCGGTTCTCCCAGAGGTAACGGGTGGGGCTGTGGATGTAGCTCAGGTGCAGGGTAGAGGCTCCCGTCAGGATCCCTTTGGCAAAGGCGTGGCTGCTGGAGATCACACAGTCATAGCCGGAGAGGTCGAAGCTCTCATAGGCCAACGGCATCCAGGGCAGCAGATACTTGAGGCGGGCGTGGTAGTCGGGGCGCAACACCCCCAGCCACTTGGCCCAGCCTTGCAAAAAAGAGGTGTGAATCGACAGCTCCTGCCAGCTCGGCGGCAGGGTGTGAGCCGAGAAGAGACTAACGTAAAGGGGGGCCTGGGGGGCAAAGGCCACCAGCTCCTGCAAAACCTTTTCCGATCCCCCCGGCCAGATCAGGTACTCGTGCACCAGGGCCAGGCGCTCAGGCCAAGCGGGATCCCGGCTGGGAAGAGTGGGGACAGCCACAGGAAGGGATCCCCAAGGGTCAGGCACGGTCAGGACTTGGCAGAGCGGCGCTTTTTGCCAATTGGGCCGCTCACCTGCTTGGCTTTCTCGTCGATCCGCTCGTTGATGTAGTTGTAGATTTCCCGAAAGCGAGGCAAGGCCCGCATCTCCAGGCGACTGCCGTCCTTGAGGGTGAGCACCATGTCTCCCCACACGCCCAAGCCACGGGGCACCATAACCACCTTGGCAATCTCGCCGTAGATTACATCTGAGCGCTCCTTGCCGCCCCATCCCCCAATCACGGTGATGCGACGATTGGTAATCCGATAGTGTACCCACAGCTTACGCACCAGTGCCCCCACAAACAGAGGCAAGCCGACAAGTGTAGCCCCAATGAAGGAGTTCAACACCAAATCGCCACTGTGGGGGCCGCCCTCAAAAAAAACCTCCTCTTGCACCGCCATGCAGAGCACCGTCCGGTTGTTTAGAGTGTTGCCGTTAACGATCTTAAACGATTTCTCAGCTTTCCCCAACTGGGGCTAACGGCAGGTTCGGGATTGGGTCAGCCTTCGGACGGCTTGTAGGGAACGGCAGGTGGCCAAGACCAGGTAAACAAACAACACCATCACCACCACCGCCACCGCTGCGGCTCCCGCATTACCCAGCCAGCCCCACCCTTCCAGCCCCGTCAGGGCCACCAAAGCCCAAGAAGCCGGGTGCAGCATTCCCCCCAACAGGAGAATTTGCGAGAGCATTTGCCCAGCCGTAAAGCGGGATCCCAGCACCACCAGGGCCAGTCCGCCGCCGATGTTGATCAACCCCATGTTGCCCAAAAAGGCGTAGCAAATGTGCCAGGCGTACTTTTGTTTGGGCACCTCCTGCCAGAGGAGGGGCTCGGCAGGGATCCCCGAAGCCTCCTGGGGGGCGAGCGGCAACGGCTGAACTTGGCTGAGGATCCAGCCGAGGACAATGGCGGCAACCAGCATCGCCACGCCCGCCTTCACGTTCAGCTTGCCGGGGATGGTTAGCTCGGGGTGGGCCAACATCGCAGATCCTCCTGCAACCCGTCCTAGCCTATCCTGTCTTTGCCCCAAATTGGCCAACAGCCTCAATCCCTTGGATAGAGCAGTGTGCCGCAGCGCTTGCAGAATTGGGCATCCCCATCGTGTTGGGACAAACCGCACCCTGGGCAGGCCCATTGCACCGAGTTGCCGCTTTTCACCAATTGTTTGATCAGCTCCCCCACTTGCCAAGGGATCAGGGCTATGCCCGTCAAGATCATCAACACTGTCAGCAGCCGGCCCAGCTCAGAAGTGGGGGTGAGATCCCCAAACCCCACCGTGGTCATGGTAACGACGGAAAAGTAGAAAGCATCCAAAAAGGTGGCAAAAGCGCCAGGATTCACTGGATGTTCTACCTGGTAGATCAGCCCAGAGTAGACGAAAACAATGGCAAAGAGGGTGAAGAAAATGCGCAGCAAAATGCGGCTATCGGCGGAGATCACTTGCCCAAACAGGGTTTTGCCCTCTACCAGGCGCAGCAGCCGCAAAATGCGAAACCAACGGAAGATGCGAATGAAGCGAATATCGGTTAGCCCGGCAAAAAAGGGCAAAATGGCCAGCAAATCGATGAGTGAATAGAGGCTGAAGACGTAGCGCAGCTTTTGCGGGGCCGCCGCCAGGCGGAGCAGATATTCCACCACAAACAGGCCGAGAATGAGGCGATCCACCCGCTCCAGCCAAAGACGTACCTCAGGGGGAATGGGATAGGTTTCCACCACAAAGAAGGTGGACGAACAGAAAACCAGCGCCGCCACCAGCAAGTTCACCCAGCGGCTTTCCGGGGTGTCTTGATCCCCCCAATAGCGCTGGAGGATCCCAGAATGGGCAAGATCGAGATCAGCTTGGGTGGGGAGAGTGGTCACAAACGGGATCCAGCTGGGAAGATATCGAGAGAGTTTCCTTTCAACGCCCATCAGGCGCATACTAACTAAGCTAATGGAAACTAGCTCACAGAGCGAACTTCCCCTAAGCAAACGTCCAGGCTTTGGGTGTTAATTAGGTGTTGAGTCGATGTTGCCTCCTATCGTACTGGCCTCGCAATCCCCTGCCCGCCGCCAATTGTTAAAGGCTGCCGGGATCCCCCATCGCGTTCAACCCAGCTACTTCGACGAAAGCCAAATCCAGAGCTCTAATCCGGTGGAGCTGGTGCAGAAGCTGGCCTCGGCGAAAGCCGAAGTGGTGGCGGCCCAGCAACGGGAGCCCGTCTTGGTTGTGGGGGCCGACTCTGTGCTCTACCTAAATGGCGAGATCCTGGGCAAGCCGCCCAATGCCCTAGAGGCGGAACGGCGCCTGCGGCAAATGCGGGGCGAAGTGGGAGAGCTCTACACAGGCCATGCCTTGATTGACACGAAGCAGAACCGCCGCCTCACCCACTATGCGGTGACGCGGGTGTTTTTTGCCAAGCCCAGCGACGAGGAAATCCGCGCCTATGTGGCCACCGGTGAGCCGCTCAATTGTGCTGGCTGTTTTGCCATCGATGGCCGCGGCAGCCTGTTTGTGGAGCGGATCGAGGGGTGCCCTGGCAATGTGATCGGGCTGAGTTTGCCCCTGCTGCGGCGCATGATGCAGGAGTTGGGCTATTCCCTCACCGATGCTTGGAGCATGACTCTAGTCAATGATAAGCTCAACTATACTGAAAAT
>NZ_JANSIM010000195.1:0-1847 GCF_047502655.1 Synechococcus sp. R5-12
TTTCCTGAACCATGTTCAGGAGAGTTCAGCGTGAATGTATCAGTCAGCGGCAGAAGCAAGGCAGTGGAAGCTGGACTTAACAGCCTGCATTTCGCTTCCACTTCCATTTGGATTCATTCAGACCTAAATCCAGAATCGAGGGCAATGCGAAAGCCTGGCTGCTTTGCAGAGGGTGGAAACTACAGCCAGGCAAGCAAGGATCTACAGCAGTGTCGTAGGCCCACCGGGATTACATCAGGCCGATTTGAGAGAGGATCCCTTGGCCGGTCAGCAACTCGGTCGCAACGCCAATCACAAAGCCCAACATTGCCAAACGGCCATTCCATTTTTCGGCGAAGGTGGTAAAGCCAAACTTAGCTTCTTGGTTTTCCATGGTTCTAGCTCCATCAACGGGTGACATCTTTAATGTGGCTCAGATATTAAAAAGTGTCAAGTTTTATGTCGAGAGCTAACAAGGGATCCCTAGCTGCTTTTCACGGTTGTCCAGAGGGCGTCGATGAGGCGCAGCTCTTCCCCTGACAGCACTTTAAGGTAGGTGAGTTTGGCAAGGGCCTCTTCGTCAGGGTAGATGGCCGGGTTTTGCCGATCTTCTGGGTTGATCATGGGCAGAGCTGCAGCGTTGGGGGTGGCGAAGCGGTTGTGGTTGCTCAGTTGAGCGCCGACTTCAGCATCCAGGATGAAATTGATGAAGCGATTGGCCAGCTCGGGGTTGGGGGCCTGGGCGGGAATGGCCATTACATCCAGCCAAATGTGGGCACCCTCGCGGGGGACAAAATAGCCGATGTTGGGGTTTTCTTCGGCAGCTTGCAGGGCATCGCCGCTGTAGACGATGGCTACATTGGCCGTTCCAGAAACCAGTTGGTTTTTGCCCCCCACGCCCCCAATTAGGCCGGCACTGCGGCGCTTGGTGTCGATCAAAAGCTGCTGGATCTGCTGCAGTTCGGAGCGAACGGTGGTGTTCATATCGAAGCCCAGGTAAACGGCAGCAGCGCCGATCATGGAGCGCATCTCGTCGATCATCACAAAGGGGCCATACTGCTGCTGCGGGTCGAAAATCAATCCCCAAGAGCGTTCAAAGTTTTCGGGCAGGCGGTCTTTGCGGTAGCCAATGCCGGTGGTGCCCCACTGATAGGCGGCGGTGTAGGTGTTTTCTGGATCAAAGGGCAGGCCGACAAATTTTTCGCCCAGGTTGCTTAGGTTGGGGATCAATTCTTTGTTGAGAGGCTGCAGCAGTCCCAGCTCCAACATGTTGGGCACAATGTAGTCGGTGGGAACAACAATGTCGTACTGGCTGGTGCCTCCCCCCCGCAGTTTGGCCACCATGTCTTCGTTGGATTCGTACACGCTGACCAGCACGCGGCTATTGGTGGCTTTTTCAAAGGCAGTGAGGATGTCAGGATCGATGTATTCTGACCAGATGTAGAGATTGAGGGTCTGCCTCTGGGCAGAGGTAACATGGGGCCAAAACAAAACCAGGACAAGCACACAGCAGAGTAGGGTTGTAGCCGAGGCAATCCACTTTTTCATGAGATTTCTCCGACTGTGAAAAGTTGAAAACATCGTATCTGCTTTCATCCCCCAGCCGGCTACACCCGCGGCTAGGGGGCACGCCTTGGGCAATCGCCAAGCCCCGCAAACTCCGGTTGAGGCTCGGGTACTCACCCTTGTTTCCAAGACAACACCCAAACGGTATCAACGCCTGCGCGAGCGATCCGCCAAAAGCCGCAAAGGCCGATTCTTTCGTCGGATCCCTCGATGCCTTGCGCCACAAGGCTTTCCAGCCCCAAAACCCCCTCGCCGCAGCTCTTTTTGCCGACTTTTTTCCGGATCCCTCGCAAATGGGTCTT
>NZ_JANSIM010000196.1:0-10348 GCF_047502655.1 Synechococcus sp. R5-12
AGCGTGGTAGGAATCTCCGGCCTTCAGGCCGGGGAGGATGTCAAGATTCCCGTTTGCGACAGCTTCAGCCCCTTTCTCAAAGGGAGAGAGGAGTTGAGGCGATGCACAGCCCGACTGGGAATGCTCCTCTTGGCTCAATTGGCTGATGAACCAGAATCCAGCCCCTGGAGTTGCTCCCACTGGGCGGGGGTAAAGGTGCGCAGGGCTAAAGCATGTAGGCGGCCATCCTGCAGGTAAGCTTTCAGGGCCTCATTCACCAGCCGGTGCTGTTTGATCAGGGGCAAGCCCTGGAATTGTTCCGCCACCACGATGGCCTGGAAATGATGGCCATCGCCGACAGTGTCTTCCACCTGCACCCTTGCGCCGGGTAGGGCAGCCCGTACCAATGCCTCAATTTCTCGTGGATCCATGCGCTGTTGTTCCCGTTGTCTCGTCGCGTCAGCGTTGCGGAGCAATAGTGTGTCCAAGCTCGAGATCCCGCCTTGGATCTCGACCTGCTCATCCATTACCCTAGACGGTTCCGGGGCAAAACGGGATCTCTTCCGGCCCACTGCAGGCGGTGGCCAGGCTGGGATGGCTCAGCACCAAGACCTCGGTGATGGGACCGCGTTTGTGGCCCTGGGCGTTGATGGCACGGCTGGCAGAGATGGTCTGGATGGGGTAATCCCGGTACAGTTCCCGCACAAAGGGGCAATCGGAATTGGAGAGCAGCACCTGCACGCCTCGGTCGGCCAATGTTCCAAACACTTCTCGCAGGCGGATCTGTTCCGCTTCGCCGAAGGCAAACCGGCTGTAGGCGGTGAAGCTGCTGCTGGCAGAAAGGGGATGGTAAGGGGGATCCAAATAGACGAAATCCCCGGGTTCGGCTCGTTCTAGCACCTGCCAAAACGGCTGCACTGTGATCTCCACGCCTTGCAAAACCCGTGCCACGGCCCGTAGGTTCTCCGCGTCGCAAATGCGGGGATTGCGGTAACGGCCCAAAGGGACATTGAACTCTCCCCGCGAGTTCTCCCGGTAGAGGCCGTTGAAACAGGTTTTGTTCAAGTACAGCAGGCGGGCAGCCCGTTGCGCCGGATCCTCGAAACGAGCCGCGCGGATGGTGTAGTAATGGTTCCGGCTGTGGTGGGCTTGGTGGTGGCTGAGCAGGGCAATGATCTCCTCCACCTGATCCCGCACGCAGCAATACACGTTTACCAGCTCAGGGTTGATATCCGACAAAACAAAGGGCCGCAAGCCCGGCGGAGTCCTCTGGGCCAGATGAAAAAAGACCGCTCCACCCCCCAAAAAGGGCTCGTGATAGGTGTTCCAGGTGCGAGGGAAAAAGGGTTCGTATTGGCTGAGCAGTTGCCCTTTCCCCCCTGCCCATTTTAGGAAGGGACGCGCTTTAACGGCTGGCTCCGCTGGGGTGGGTTCGCAGGAGTCGGGTACAGGGTTCCAGAGTTCTTCCCGCCGCAGAGCACGCCTATGTCCAAGAGAACAAGGGTGGGTCATCGTTGGTTCAGTGATCTGGATTCTCTTCCAGCAGCTTTTCTAGCGTCTCGATCCAATGCTCCAGCTCCTCCAGCGCCTGCAACACTCCCCCTGGGTCGCTCAGATCTGCCTGCAGCAGCTGGGTGGTTTCTTCCAAAGTCAGGGATCCGGGCGGGCTGGCCAACCAACGGAGGTAGTGGGGCAGAAAGTTGCGCGGAGAACTGTGATAGCGGCGGTGACAGGCCAAGGCCACCAGGCTGGCAAGGCTAGCCTGATAGGCACTAAAGGGGTGGAGAAACAGCTCCGGCATCCCCACCCAGTAAAACTGGTGTTCCGGCAACAGTTCCACCGCATCTCCGCACAGCTCTTGACACAGCTTCAACCACTCTTCGCTCACCCAAAGAGGATAGGTTGCCACATTTTCCCATGCGGGGAGCCCCGACCGATAGAGAATCAGCTCCAGCCGACTGATCAAGCTCTGGTAAAACACCGCCTGCAACTGGGCTTCCAAATGGTGTATCAACAGGGCCTGGGCCAACTGGAGGCTGCCGGAGCGTTCCCGCCAGCGCTGCGGAGCAGTTTGCCCCTCTGGGTCGTAAAGAGCAGGCCTGCCCATGCGAGGGGATCCCACTGCTGAGGCAACCAGGTGATCCAGGAGTATTTGCTGCAAAAAGACGGTGTGAGCCTGCACCCCCCACGCTCGCGGCAGCAGTGCGGAACTCCCCTGCATCTCCTCCAGATCCAGCCAAACTTGGGGATCCTCAGGCCGGAGCCGCTGGCTGATGATAGCAAGAACCTTCAACAGGAGCTCGCTCCCGCCGGATCCCGTTTCTCCCGACCTGGGCGAGAACTCCGTTTCGCCGGGGCGAAAGGCTGTGCCCGCTGCGCGATTGGGCTTGTCTGCCTCGATTGCCGAGCCGACTTCTAGCAGCCAGGGTTTGGCCTGGGCCGCACACTCGGGGCAGAAGTCCTGCAGGGCTGCCCAGATTAGAGAGGTGGCCTCAGCAGAGGTCAGGGGCGGCACGGGATCCCCCCAGGGCGCATGCAGATCGCAGATGCGAATGGAACGTCCCATTGTTCTGCTTTTGAGGCGGTAATAGTGCTGGAACAGGTCAAACCGATCGCGGATCCCTTCCAATAGGTTCTCCAAAAAGGTCTGAGTCAGGCCCTGGCGGGCCAGATACAGCTCGGCAGCAGAGTCATAGCCCCGCCATTGGGCCTCCCACAGGTGGTCGCGGATCAGGGTGCTGAGGATAAACCCACCCAGATCGGCATGGGCTTCTAGGTGTTGGACTAGCCGCTGGTAGGCCACCCAGCGGATCTCCGCGCTGGCGTGAGTTTGTAAGCTCTGCAGCTGGACAAGAGTGTGCTCTGGGAGCGCAGCAGGCGAGTTCAGGGTCACTTGCCACAACTGCCGCCAAGCTAACCTTCCTGTTGGGTACTGTTGGTGGAGCAGGCACTCCAGAGGCTCCGGTTGTTGGTGACCCCGCTGCTGCAGGAGGCGACACAAAAACTGGCGAAAGGGGCGCAGCTCCGGCTCGGCACAAGCAGCGGCCAAGGGATCCGAGGGCCGATCCTCTCGCTCCTGCGGCGTCTCAGCTGCGGGTTCGCCGAGGGGAACGGCGGTCAGGGATTGCAGTTCCAGGGGGAAAAACAACAGCTGGCTCTGCAGGGAGATGACCCGCTCCAGATCCCTCCAGCTGGGGTCTGCCTTCGTCCAGGCCATCTCTGGTTCGGCCTCAGCCGGGATCGCTGTTGGAAGGCTGCTGCTCTCGCAACCCTCGGCAAGATGGGCTGCCAGGGCGAGCGCCTGCGTCAGCTCCGACAACTCCTGCAGCGCCACCGCCAGCTCTGGCGGGCTGAGCTGGACCACCTGCCCCCGGTAGCGCTGGGCAAACTGCTGCACCTGCTCCTCCAGTTCATTCCAGGTTAGGGCGCGCTTTTTCCCAGAGCCAGAGAAACGCTCGAAAGGGGGTTCAGCAGCAGGAAAGACCACCGGCATCAGCCTCCTAGAGATGGGGTCGTCCCTCTGTTGGCTTGTCGGCAGAGGGGTGTGCCCGCCTTTTGACCTCTGCCAAAGGGCAAATGGCTGGGGAAATCTGGGTTGGAGGTGCAGGCTGCGATCAGAGGGATCCGGATCCCTGCTATCCCCCCCTGGGGGTTCCCATCCTGGTCAGAACATAGCCTCACCGCTGCTGTGCTGCGCAAAGGCGGCAGCAACAGCCAACCCAAGCCTGAGCCATTCGGCAAGCTCGGATCCGGGATCCCGCATTCATTAAAGACTGCGACTGCGAAAACCGACGTGCCTCCTTTGGGGCAGGAAAAACCTGAGATGATTGTGACATTCTCCTTGGGCAAATGCAGCCGGCAGCGTGGGGATCCCAATTTCGGCCAGGATACGTGTTGGGACAGAATAGGCCTGCGGCCACTTGTGCAAAGGGTAAAAGAACTATCCGAGGGAGGTGACTGCATTGTTTGCCCAAGTCACTGCTGCCGCTCTGCTGGGACTCCGGGCCGTGCAGGTTACGGTGGAGGTGGATGTGGGCGGTGGCTTGCCCCAGATCACCTTGGTGGGACTGCCCGATACTGCCGTTCAGGAGGCCAAAGAGCGAGTGCGGGCGGCGATCAAGAACTCCGGCTTTGCTTTACCCCAGCGGCGGATCATCGTCAACTTGGCCCCTGCCGATCTGCGCAAAGAGGGCCCCAGCTTCGATCTGCCCATTGCCATCGGGATCTTGGCGGCCTCCGGGGTGATCGAGGGGGAAGCGCTGGCCAACACCCTGATGGTGGGGGAATTGGCCCTAGACGGCACCCTACGCCCGGTGGCCGGGGTTCTGCCTATTGCCGCCAGCGCTGCCGAGATGGGGATCCGCCGCCTGGTGGTACCCCAGGAAAATGGGCCGGAAGGAGCGGTGGTGCAAGGGATCCAAGTGTATGGGCTGCCCTCCTTGGCGGCGGTGGTGGGCTGGCTGCAAAACCCAGAGGGAGTTGAGCCGGTGCGGATCCAGCCAGAACAGATGTTGCCAACCGAAACGGAACCCCTGCTGGATTTGGCCGATGTGAAGGGGCAAGAACATGCCCGGCGGGCTCTGGAGATCGCGGCAGCCGGCGGGCACAACCTGTTGCTGGTGGGCAGCCCGGGAGCGGGCAAGACCATGCTGGCGCGGCGACTGCCCGGCATTCTGCCCCAGTTGCAGTGGGAAGAGATGTTGGAGATCACCCGCATCTACTCGGCAGCCGGCCTGTTGCGGCAAAACCTGCACCTGGGACGCCAGACCCCCCTGATCGCCCAGCGGCCCTTTCGCGCTCCCCACCATTCGGCTTCGGCAGTGGCGCTGGTGGGTGGCGGCCCCTACCCCAAGCCCGGGGAAATCTCGCTGGCCCACCATGGCATCCTGTACCTGGATGAGCTGACGGAATTCCGGCGGGAGGTGCTGGAGGTGCTGCGCCAACCCCTGGAAGATGGCAAAGTCACCATCTCCCGCGCCCGCGTTTCCCTAGAGTTTCCCGCCCAAACCACCCTGGTGGCCTCCACCAACCCCTGTCCCTGCGGCTTCTACGGGGATCCGGTTCACCCCTGCACCTGCACGCCGCAACAGCGGGAGCGCTACTGGTCCAAGCTCTCCGGCCCGCTGCTGGATCGCATCGACCTGCAGGTGCGGGTCAACCGCCTTAAGCCGGAAGAAATTGTTCGCGCCCAGGGCGGCGAATCTTCCCAAGCGGTGCGGCAACGGGTGGAACAAGCCCGGCAACGGCAACGGCAGCGCTTTCAAAACGAGCCTGGGATCCACTGCAACGCCCAGATGCAATCCCGCCACCTGCGGCAGTGGTGCTCCCTTGCGGATCCCTGTCGCAAGCTCTTGGAAAGCGCCATCCAAAAGTTGGCCCTGTCTGCGCGGGGGAGCGACCGCATCCTCAAGGTGGCCCGCACCATCGCCGATCTCGAGGGCGCGGAGGCCATTGCCCCCACCCACATTGCCGAAGCGATTCAATACCGCAGCCTGGATCGCGCTCGGCTGTAAAGCCCAAGCGCTCGGCGCCGCTGACGCGACCACCCCCAGCCCCCCTTCCAGATAGGGTTTCCCTCACTGCCAGAGCTCCGGCCTGGCCTACGGGATCCCATCCCCTGTTTTGCTGGGAAAAAGCTGCCCCCCTTGCACCTGAAGGATTTGGGCGGCCTTGAGCCAGCTGGCGTCGAAGGATCCCAGATGGGTGGTGGTAACCAAGGTTTGCACGCGCTCCTGAATGGCTTCCAAGAGCTGGTTTTGCCGCTGCAGATCCAGCTCTGCCAGCACATCGTCCAACAGCAGCAAGGGCGGATCCCTGACCACCTGCTCGATCAGCTCCAGCTCGGCCAGCTTTAGGGCCAAGACCAAGGTGCGCTGCTGCCCCTGGGATCCGTAGGCGCGGGCGGCGGCTCCGTTGATGCACAGCTCCACTTCATCCCGATGGGGGCCCACCAGAGAGCTGCCCAGGGAGTGTTCGGCGGCGGCTTTGGCGCGGATCTCGGCCAAAAACTGGGCTTGGATCACTTCGGGGCTGGCCTGGGGATCCGGCAGGGGCACTTGGGGTCGATAGGTAAGGGTCAGGGTTTCCCGTCCACCGCTAATGACCCGGTGCCAGTGAGCAGCCAAAGGCTCCAGCCGTTGCAGCAGCCGGGCGCGGCGGCGCATAATTCGGCTACCGGTGGTGGCCAGTTGGGCATCCCAGAAGGCCATCTGCGAGAACTGAACGCCAGCAGCCGCTTGCGTTAGCGGGACAGAGTCCTTGGGATCCTGCTTCAAAAGGGCGTTGCGCTGCCTGAGGATCTGGCGATATTGCTCCACCAGGCCGAGATAAACCGGCTCCAGTTGCAGCAACACCCCGTCCAACCAATGGCGCCGCGTCTCCGGAGCGCCCCGCACCAGCTCCAGATCCAGGCTGGAGAACACCACGGCATTCACCTGTCCCAAAAAGTCCGCCTGGCGGCGCAGCACCTGCCCGTCCACCTTCAGGGATCGCCTGCCGCTGCTGCGCAGCTCCATCACCAGCTCATGGGCCACACCCAGCCGTTCAACCGTGGCGGCAATCTGGGCTTGTCGCTCCTCTTGGTATACCAGCTCCCGATCCCGGCTGGCCCGCCGCGAGCGCAAGGTGGCCAACAGCTCCACCGCTTCCAGCAGGTTGGTCTTGCCCTGGGCGTTCTCCCCCACCAGGATGGTTTTGGGCGCGTCAAAGGTGATCCCTTGCTCCCGGTAGTTGCGAAAGTGCCACAGGTGCAGGAAACGCAGGTACACCAAGGGAGATGTAAAGACGCGATCAATATCTAACCAAGAACAGCCCCCGCTCTGGGGGCTTTCACTTTAACCCAACTCCAGCAGGGGCCAGAGAAGATAGAGGGGTTAACCCCGGAAACTCAGCCAGCAGGGATCCCTTCTATCCCCAGTTCCGGGTAGGCCAGATCAGCGCCTACTCAGGGCAGCCACCCCTCCGAGGCGCTCAGCCGCCAACAGGTGTAGGGCAGCGCGGGCGGAGTAGAGGGCAGCTCTGCTACGGCTGTAGTCGGCGAAGGTGTAGCTGCTGGGATCCGTACTTACGTCGCCCAACAGGTTCTGCACTTGATTCTGCAGGCTAGAGACGCTGCCGGAGTTGACGTTGGCGAAGGCCATCTCCGCTTGCAGCCGACTGAGGTACTCCTGAGCCCGGAAAGCGGCCTCGAAGAAGGAACGGCCAGGGCGGCCCATGAAACCCAGCTCCGCTTCGTAGAGAACTTTGGCTGCTTTGGCTAAGTTTTCCGCTGCTTTGGCCTGCTCGCGGGCGGCGAAGAAGTTCCCCGCCTCAAGTGAGGCTTGGGCGTTGGTGAAACTCTCCTGGCCGTGTTCCAAAAGGCGGGCAGCCTCTGGGGAAGACCCCCGCTGAGAGAGGAAGCTGGCTTCGGCCAGGTGTCGCTGCGCCTTAGCCAGATCGCGGCTGGCTCGCTCAAGATCCCGCGGGCGCTGCCAAGTTGGCTGTACCTGAAGGGGAGCTGTGGCTTTAGGAGCAGAGCGTCTGCCCCGCTGGGCTTGCGCCGGGGATCCCAGCACCAGGGGGGTGAGCAGAACCAAAATCGGCAGAGAACAACCCAGAGCGCGAGCAAAAGAGGAACGAATCGTCATTGGTCATAGACTCCAATCGACAGGACAAGCCGGTTTGGGTTATCGCGGCTCTTCTTGAGAATGGCGGAGAAAAATGACGTGAAGATGACAAGGGCAGCTCTACCGTAAATATCGATCCCTCTCCCACTTGGCTGGCCACTCGCAGGGATCCCCGATGGGCGGTGACGATCTGCTGGGCCAAGGCCAGGCCCAGACCGAACCCACCCGTATGGCGAGCACGGGTTTCATCCACCCGGTAAAACCGCTCAAACAGAGGGGGCAGATGCTCGGGGGGAATGCCAATGCCTGTATCCTTGACGTGGAGGTAAGCGCGCTGGCGCTGGCTTTCCAGGCTCACCTGCACTGTGCCGCCTGCAGGGGTGTACTGCAGGGCATTGCGCAGTAGGTTCTCGATGGCCTGCCGCAGCAGGGCAGCGTTCCCCCGCACAAGCCAACCCCCAGAAAGATCCGTCTCAGGCAGGTGGCATTGCCAGTGAAGGCCAAGGGCCTCAGCTTGGGGGCGGTATTGCTCGCTCAGCTCCTGCAACAGCGCTCGCAAATTCAGAAGCGGCAGATCCTCCAGGGGCAGGGATCCCTGCTGGCGGGCCAACTGCAGCAAGGTATCGATCAGCACGCTGAGGCGGCGGGCACCGCTCACCACCTTTTCCAGGCGAGGTTGAGCTTGTTCCGGGGCCAGCAGAGCCATTTGAGCATTGCTCATCAGGGCGGCCAGGGGGGCGCGCAACTCGTGGGAAGCATCGGCAGTGAAGCGTTGCAACTGCTCGTAGGAGCGACGAATCGGCTGCATCGCCAGCCCCCCCAAGATCCAGCCGGCCCCGCCGATCAACGCCAGCGTCAGCGGGATCCCGATCCCCAACCCCCAGCGCAAGCGACCCAGGGTAAGTTGCAGCGGTTCCAGGGGCACCGCCAGTTGCAAGTAGCCCAGTAGCTTTTCCTCCTGCTGCACCGGCAGCGTGAGCTGGCGCAACAGTAAGCCGCTCTCTCCTTCCACCGTTTGGAAACCCAGTTGGAGATGGTGAGGCGGGCCATCCAAGTCAAACAGCTCCAGAGGAGGCCGGGATCCCGTGTACTGGCGCAGGGATCCCAAGCTTTCCCTTCCGGTGCCGGGAGCAGGATCGAACCAGCGCACATAGGCCAAGTGATGGTCGAGGGGTTGGGTTTTCCCCCCCAAAAAGGGCACCTCGTTCAACACCAACCGCCACTGCCCCTGGCGCAGCTCGTACTTAATGGCTGCCGCCATGATCCCGGCCTGAACCTGCAGCTCCTCGTCAAAAGCCTGCAACTGGTTCTCCACTTCCAAGCGGTAGAAGACGGCGGCAAACACCAGCAGGATCCCCCCCATGACCCCGGCAAAGCTGCGGGCCAAGCGACGGCGGCTGTGGTGAAACACCAGGGATCCCGTCCCTCTTGTCGCAGCCTTCTGCCCCAGGTGCGGCTGAAGGGGGTGTGCCAGGGAAACCCAGTTCCAGCCCAGCCATGGGAGAGAATGCTTGTGTTCAGCTCTTTTCACCTCCATCGCCACCCCCTAGAAACTGCTTTCATGGGTTCTCTTCTGGAGAGGCTATGCGCAGCCGGTACCCCTGGCCATACACCGATTCCAGCCAATCTTGGGCCTCCACCTCTTTTAACCGTAGCCGCAACCGCCGCACCAACGCAGCCACGGCATTGCTCTCCGGCTCACAGCCCCATTCCCACACCGCCTGCTCGATCTGGCCCCGACTGAGCACCTGGTTGGGATGGCGCATCAGGTATTCCATCAATTGAAACTCCTTGCCCGAAAGCTGTACCTGCCTCCCCTGCCGCTCTAGGGTCAGGCTGGCCAAGTGCAAGTGCAGGGATCCCAGGCTGAGGCTGTCTCCTTGCCATTGGGGGGAACGGCGTCCCAAAGCCCGCACCCGTGCCAGCAGCTCCACCAGATCCACCGGCTTGACCAAATAGTCGTCCGCCCCCGCATCCAACCCCTGCACCACATCCGATGTTGCGTCTTTGGCAGTTAACATCAGCACCGGCGCACATCCCCCCGATTGGCGGTATTGCCGACAGAGCTGGATCCCGCTTGGCCCCGGCAGCATCCAATCCAAAATCAGGAGATCATAGGCTTTCTCCTCCATCAGCCAGGCAGCCATCTCCCCTTCCTTGGCACAGTCAACCACGTGGCCGCACTTGGATAGGGCAGCCTGTAAAGGCTCCAACTGTTCCGGGTCGTCCTCCACCAGCAAAATTCGCATCGTCCTGTGCGCCGTTGACCAAGACGGCCAGTTCCCACTGCCCAGGCTAGGATGGATCGCGGAAATAGCCCTCTGCAAGGGAGAGAACAACGGTGGGGTGGCCCAAAATCCATCGGTGGCAAGATCTAGGGTTTGATTTTTGGCTGGTGCTGCCCTTGGCAGGGCTTCTTTTTGTGGGGGGGGGAGAGTGGGTGACGGGCCAAGCGCTGAGCCGTCCTCGCCGGCTAGAGCAACCTTTGGCGATTCGCAGCCAGCAACAAGCCACCTTGGCTCTGGATATTCTTTCCATTCAGGCGGAGATCCGCCGCTCCCGTGGCTACACCAAGGTGGAGGTGACTACCACCAATCCCCACCTGCGCAAGCTGGAATTTGAATTTCCACAACTGGATCCAGACCAGGTGTCGGCTCAGATTGCCCAAGAGCTTGGCCTTGCTCCCGAGCAAGTGCAGCGCCTGACCCGCTATAGCTTGGACTAGAGCATGACTCTAGTCAATAATAAGCTCAACTATACTGAAA
>NZ_JANSIM010000197.1:0-714 GCF_047502655.1 Synechococcus sp. R5-12
CAAAGGCAGCACCATGACGGAGGAGCCGATTCCGCTGCTGGATTTGACGGGGCAGTACCGCGCTTTGGCCGGGCTGTTGCAGCCGCAGCTGGAAGCGCTGCTGGCCTCTGGCCAGTACATCGGCGGGGCGGCGGTGCAGCGCTTTGAGGAGCAGTTTGCCCAGTTTTTGGGGGGTGGCCCCCTGGAGGCCGTCGGCTGCAATTCCGGCACCGATGCCTTGGTGTTGGCTTTGCAGGCTTTGGGCATCCAGGCGGGGGATGAGGTGCTCACCAGTGCCTTTAGTTTTTTTGCCTCGGCTGCCGCCATCAGCCGGGTGGGGGCGCGTCCGGTGTTTGTGGATGTGGATCCGTGCACCTTTAACCTGGATCCGCAGCTGCTGGAAAGGAGCATCTCCCCCCGCACCAAGGCGGTGGTGGTGGTGCATTTGTTTGGGCAGGCGGCCAACATGACCCAGATTCTGGCTATTGCCCGGCGGCACGGCTTGGCGGTGGTGGAAGATTGTGCCCAGGCGGTGGGGGCCTGCTGGGGGGGCAGGCCGGTGGGCACTTGGGGGGAGGTGGGCTGCTTCAGCTTTTTTCCCAGCAAGAATCTGGGGGCGGCTGGGGATGGGGGGGCGGTGGTGACGCGGGATCCCCAACTGGCCAGTCGGGTGCGGGCGCTGCGGGAGCATGGGCAGACCCGTCCGTACCACCACGAGTATCTGGGTCTCAACAG
>NZ_JANSIM010000198.1:0-4916 GCF_047502655.1 Synechococcus sp. R5-12
TGAACAGTGATGTTCAGCAGTGTTCAGCGTAAATGTATCAGACGTCACCTCCTATTGGGGTTTCGTAAGTTTTTCAGAGGGGTGTAGTCCTCAATCCAAATAGGCGCTCAACTCCTGCTCCAATGTAGGCAGTTGCACCTCTCCCTGCTCCAGCTCTTCCAAATCTTCCAGTTGCTTGCGCAAACGGGCGATCCGCTCTTGCAGGCACTCTTTGATGCCTTTGGCCCCCAAACCGAGGCAGCTGCGGCAGACTTCCCCGTAGATTTGCCCGCGGTCGTTGTAGACCACCGCCAGCAACACTTGGTGCCCTTTTTTCTGGATGGGGTTGGCCCATCCCCCACAGATAATGCAGGGCACTCGGCCATTGCCCCCGTAAATGCTGCGTTCCCAGACGATTCTCACGCTCAGCCTCAATGCAACTTGTTGCCCACCAGCATAAAAACCCAGGGGGATCCCTTGCCACCCCAAGATCCTTAAGATCCTCAATGGATCGCCGGCTCCCTTTTTTCTTCCTGAGAGAGGTTGGGGGTGAGAGCTAAAAAGGGATCCCGGCGGCTAGGTGCTGGGCCGGGCAGATTGAGAGCGGTCGATGGTGCGATAGGTGAGGCTGGCAGCCACCTCTAGAGCTTTGGCGGCGTCGCGGAAATAAAACCCCAACTCCTCATCCTTCTCCGTGCGGTTGGGCTTATTGAACTTGGCCTTGAACTGCACGTTGCAATACATGGCCAACCCCACCAGAACCTCTGACAGGCCGTGCTGGTTGATCAGCCGCTCCACGTCCGTAAGCAGGCTTTTGATCAGAGCATCGGCTACCGGTTCTGGCAAACTGTCCAGGTCGTGCATGGGGGTTCCTCAACCAACAAGATCAAACGAGCCAACGGGTCTGGAAAATCGAGATGGATCTGGGATCCCGAAGGCAACCTCTCCTGATTTTCCTGCATCTTTTCCAGAATGCCCAATCCCCTTGCCAACGCTACCACCACTGCCGCAGCCAGCCCCACAGGCCCGGATACCGAATGGATCGCTCCCGGGCCGCTTGTTCCAGATGATGGGCGTGGTCTTGGCTGCCGGGATCCCGCAGACGATTCAGGCGCATCAAATAGGCATAGCGGTGGATCTGTTCTCGCAACTGAACTGGGGGAAGGGCAAAGCACTCTGGGCAAATAGGGCCGAGATTCAGACCCCTATCGTTGAAAAGGCAACGAACTCGCTTCCCGCCCGCAAAACGCTTTCCGCAGGCGGCACAGTAGCAAGCTGAGGGCTGGTTGGCAAGGCGCTGCCAGCGAATTCGCATGGTCTTCCCGACAAAAAGGCAAGCAACGTGCAGGCAATTCGCTGTAGCCATAATAGGCTAGAAGCTGGTGAGCAGAACCCAGGATGGGGGGGCCTGGAGTATCGAAAACCATGCCGCAACTCTACGACTGTGTCATCGTCGGCGCCGGCCCTGCTGGAGGATCTGCCGCCTACCATCTGGCCAAGCGGGGACGCTCGGTGCTGGTTCTGGAAAAGGATCCCTTGCCCCGCTACAAACCCTGTGGGGGCGGCGTTTCTCCTATGGTGGCGGCTTGGTTTGACTTCGACTTTGGCCCCGCCATTTCCCTCAAGATCCGGCAAATCCGCTACACCTGGCGCGGCGGCGATCCGGTGGTGGTCGATTTGGATTTGAAAGAGCCCGTTTGGATGGTGCGGCGGGATGTTTTCGACCACTACCTGATTCAGCAAGCGCAAAAGCAAGGGGCAGCGCTCCAGGCAGAATGCCCTGTCTCTGGCCTTGAGTGGCAAAGCGACCGCTGGCAAGTGATGACAACCGCCGGCCCGGTCTGGGGTCGGTACGTGATCGGGGCCGATGGGGCAAAAGGCTCAATGGCCAAGTGGCTGGGCTTTCAGGAACGCCGCCGTCGCTTGGCTGCCGCCTTGGAAGCAGAAGTGCCTCTCCTGCAGCCGCAAACTGCAGCCGCCCATTTTGACTTCGGCGCCGTCAGCAATGGCTACATTTGGAACTTCCCCAAGGCTGATGGCTACTCGATTGGAGCCGGCACCTTTCGGGGTGGAGAAAAACAAAACCTGCGGGAAATTGCCGCCCAATATGCCCAAAGCTTTGGCGTAGACTTGAAGTCGGTCAAGCCGTTTGGCCATCCCATCTGCCTCTGGGACGAAGATCAACCGCTTCACACCCAAAATGCCCTCTTGGTGGGAGATGCCGCCTGCGTTATCGATCCGTTTACCGCTGAAGGGATCCGCCCTTCCCTTCTCACCGGCATGTTGGCGGCCCAGGCCATCGATCAAGCTCTAGGCGGGGATACAGAAGCTCTGGCGAACTACTCTGCCCGCGTGCAGCAGGAATGGGGCTCAGAAATGCGCTGGGCTAAGCGGATTGCGGCGTTGTTCTATCGCTTTCCGGGCGTGGGCTACAGGGTGGGCGTCAAACGACCGGGAGCCACTCGGCGCATGGGCCAGATCTTGGCCGGTGAACTGCGCTACAGCGATGTGGCCAGCTCAGCTATTCGCAAGTTAAGCGGTGGTCTGCTCGCCTAAGCCCGGCACCGACAGACGCGGGCGAGATCCAGGATCGTCGAAGCGCTTGCCGATCACCAGGCAGTTGCGACCATCCGCTTGGCGGCTGTAGCTGAGGTGAGTAGAGAGAGCTTTCATCAGCAAAATACCCCGTCCCCCCTCGGACTCAAGATTGGCGTTGGGCGATGTGGGATCCGACAAGTTCCGAGCAAATCCCTCCAGATCAAACTCCTGCCCCTGATCCCAGATGCGCAACTCCAGCCCTTGCGGCATCAGCAGCAGCTCAATGTCGATGGGCGTACTTTCCGGCAGAGCGCGGTGGGCGTGGCGAACGGCGTTGGTAAACCCCTCTACCAAAGCCAACTGACATTCCGCCCAAATGGGATCCGGGATGCCCGCATTTCGGAAAGACTCAAACCAGGTCAAAACCTGGTCAAGCGCGTCCAGGGTTGTGTCAACCCTCAGCGCAAACGTTTGCCTCTTGTCCAGAGGGATCCCTGCTGCGTTCAAAACCGAACCCCAACGATAAGGATTTAACCTGCACCCATCAATCCTGGCCGGATTGACCCTACCAGATTCTAGACCAGAGCCCTGCTGGGACGTGTCATCCCCCATTTGGGGGGGTAGCTAGGGAGCGATGACCAAATCCACGCGGCGGTTCCGCTGCCGTCCGGCTTCTGTGTCGTTATCGGCAACGGGCAAGGTGGGACCAAAGCCAGAGGTTGTCCAACTGATGGGATGGCCTTCCGGCAGCAGCTTCGTCAAATAGTCCTTAACCGCATTGGCGCGGCGCAGGGAAAGAGCCAAGTTGTAGTTTAAGGGCCCAATGTTATCGGTGTGGCCGTTGACTTGAACGCGAGCGCCGGGCATGGCCTCCAAGGATTTTGCCACCTGGGCCAACAGCGCCGCTGCTTCAGGTCGAATCTCGGCTTTGTCAAAATCGAACAGCAAATCGCCCGGCAGGCTGATGGTTTGGGTTCCCACCTGAAAAGAGGTCGGCGTTTTGGTCGGGGCTGGGGTGCTTTCTTCTCCTGGGACGATCTCGGCAGCAGTGGAAGATTCCCTGATAGGCTCAGAGCCTGTTTGAGAACGCAGCCGTTGCAGCCGCGACTCCAATTCCTCAATTCTGATCAAGAGCTGGATCACCTGCTGGCGGATTTCCCGGATCTCCCCTTCCAGATCCGTGGGGCTCTCGTGATTTTCCTCTGGATCTGCATTTGGATCTGCATTGGCTGTTGGGCTGGCCACCGGAAGATTGGTCTGGGGTGGAGCCAAGGTGGGCAGGATCGGTGGTGTGGGAGAAACGGGTTGAGTGGGAGAGATGTTGGTCTCCGGCTGGGGCTGAGGCTGAGCCTGCTGGGGAAGCACCATCCCAACCCAGATCCCGCTGCTGACCAAGAGGATCCCGCTTAGGGAATGGAGAGCGACTGTTAGGAGCTGGGACGAACGAGCCATTGCAGGCAAACCTCCGGCTGGATGGGCGCAGGCAAGGAGCAGGAACTCCTCTCAACTCAACCCTCAAGACCCATCCTAACCGGCGACCCGATCTCGCCAAGGGGATTCTCGGTCGGTCCAACTGCCACTTCCCGCCATCTGCTGTGGGAGGCTAATCAAAACTGATGCGACCTCGATAACGCCCTATGAGGGTTAGGCCGTTGATGGGATCCGCCAAATCCGCCACAAAAGGGGGAAAGCGGGGATTGTCGCTGATCACCTTCACCTGGGACCCAGGCAGGCGCTGCAGCCGTTTGACCAACAGATCCCCATCCATCTGAAAGACGTAAATGCCTTCACAGCCCAGGTCTCCACCCTCTTGCCGCTCCACAAAGATCCAGTCGCCATCCTCCAACGTGGGAGACATGCTATCCCCCTGCACCCGAATCAGACTTAGATCGGCAGGGTTTCCCTTCAAGTGCGTCCGCAGCCAGTTTCGCTCAAAAGCAATCACCGATTCGATCGATTCTTCCCGCACCAACACCCCCGCTCCGGCAGAGGCGGCTACATCGACAAAAGGCACATACACATACTCTGCTTTCGCGTCGGGATGCAACTGCGGGGATCCCTCCCCTGTAATCAGCCAATTGAGGTTGACCTGGCCCACTTGGGCAATTTTCACGGCCTTATCAATGCCGGGCACGGATCCCTTCAGGTAGCTGCGCAAGGCCGTATCGCTAATTCCGGCCCGTCGCCCAAACGCATAGACGGCTTCATCGCCAATCACCCATCGCAAGCGGTCTGCAAAAGAAGAGCCAGAGGAGATGGACATCGGCTTAACGCTACATATTGTGTATAAGCAGATTTTTACCACTATATCTTGACAAGTCAACGACCGGTGCAGCCATTTGGGGAGAATCTTCAACGTAAACTACCCGGCTCCGACCGCTAAGCGGTACGGAGCGGGC
>NZ_JANSIM010000199.1:0-5530 GCF_047502655.1 Synechococcus sp. R5-12
TTTTCAGTATAGTTGAGCTTATTATTGACTAGAGTCATGCTCCCTTGATTTTAGTCCCTGCTGTCTGCCCCCTCAGGTTTCGGGCGGATACTTGGGGGGATCCCCGAAGATGATGCGATAGCCGATGTACGCCACCCCCAACAGCCCTGCCAGGATCCACAAGAAAGCCGAAAAGGGCATGTAGGAAAAAAAGACAAGATAAACCCGGCGACTGAGCCAAGAAAAAATAAGATAGACTGCCGCCAAAATGCCGATCCCTTGCAAGGTGCGAAAAGCCGGCACCCGCGAGAGAGGCATGCGCTGCCGCGCCACCCAGATGGAGCTAAGAAAAGTCCAGGGAGGCACCAGCAGCAAGAACATATCCGCCTGCTTCACCACCGCCTGCCAGCCGGCGGTGTTGGTGGCATAGGCCAAGTAGCCCGCCCAGAGGACAAGAGTTACCGCTCCCAAGCCGATACTTAAGCTGAGCAAAAAAGGCTCCTCCCATTGGCCTGGGATCCAGTCGCAGAGAACCCAAACCACCCAAGGGGTGGCAAAGAGCAAAAGCGCAATGGCTAAGCCATTGGCGTTGAGCTGGGTAAAAAACGTCTCCAGAGTCATGAACAGCAAAAGGAGCGAACGTCACCCTTGATGGTAATGATTCCTCCTTCAATCTGCAATTCGATTCGTATACAGAATCCATGAATTTGTTGGGAGCAATGCCCAAAAGGTTCACAGCCCGTCCGGGCATTCGTGTAAGCCTTGCCAAGCAACAACAGCAGGGATGGAAGTGGGAAAAAGAAAAGGGATCCTTGACACTGGCCAGGGATCCCTTCCTGTAGTCTTTCCTAAAAAGCTCAAGACATTTTCTATGGCGTTGCTGAGGGAATTAACCCAAGCCACTCTCCCCTTTTGCAAGAAGTGAGTCTGGCATCGGAATCCCTACTCCTCCGGATCCATCCGCCTCAGTCCATTAACCCAATCTACAGCCCTTGCAGCACCGTATCTGGGCGGGCCGACAGATTCTGGATGCGGGTATCCTGGGCAGGCGGGGTGTCTGCTTGGGTGAACACGCCGATCTGCCGCAAATACCGAGCCAAGGCATCTTGCTCGCTGCCGGGGGTGTCGAAGGTAATGCCAGAGCTGGGGGCCAAGTTGACCCGGTTGGGGTTAGACAGGCGAGGGAAGGGATAGTCATCCCCACCATTGGCCAAGAAGTCCAGGGTCACCAGGCGGAAGGTGCGTCTGGGATCCCCTTGCACTTGGCCGTTGCGCACCACCACATCCCGACCTGTGGGCGTATCCACCCGCAAGGAGAGGACGCGGGATCCCGGTGGCCGCGAGGGATCAAAGCTAAAGGCAAAGCCGCCAATTTGGGGGAAGCGGCCCGGCGTAGCTCCCGGCTGGGTTTGCGCCACCCCGTGTTCCACTATCTGCTTCAGTTCCTCAGCGGTGACGGTCAACAGAGAGAGGCCGTTGTTAAAAGCAAGGGCCGTTTCGATGTCCAGCTGAGAGATTTGACCGGACTGCTTGCCGGCTTCAGGGTTAGCCACCGGTGGGATCCGCCGCACCGGCTCGCCGCCGCCACCCCCTGTGGTAGCTCCGATGGGAGCGCGAATGCCGCCACCATTTTTCAGGGAGATGACCGTAGAAGGATCAACCGTTCTGGCGTAGGCCAGGTTGGCATCGGCAGTGAGGTTGCCCAGGTTGGTTTCCTCAGTGCGCACCTCTGCCCGCAGGCCGTTGAGAAATTGGGTGGTGGAGCCGAAGGTGCGGCCATCTTTGGTGCGGATGATGTTGCCAATTTCGTTGGCTATCCGCACTACGTCGGGATTGGGGGTGCCCCTGACGGCTGCTACCCCTTGGTCGTCGGCGGCATAGGCACCGCTGACCGGATCGATGCGGGCAATAACCCCGTTGGCGTCAAAGCTGACCACCAGGCGGCCCACGTAGCGATAGTTGGAGCCGGTGTTGACCACCGCCACCGGTTGACCACTGGCAGAGGAGCGCAAGATGGGGTAGTCACCCGTGCGGGTATCGGGCAAATCGGTGCGCAGGCGGTCGGTGGGCTTGGCAATCACCCGGTGGGATCCCCCGGCAATGATGATGTCCACATTTCGCAATTGGCTGGCTAGGCTCACCTCGTTTTGCAACTGCTGCAGGTGGGCCAGGAGGATAATTTTGTTGATGCCTTGGGCAGTGAGTTGATCGACAAAGCCCTGGATCAGGGCAGCACTTACCTGGTCGGTGTCGTCCACTCTGCCTTCCACCCTCACCTCTGGGCCGGGGCTGGAAATGGCAGCCAAGCGAGTGGTGGTGGCTCCCACCAAGCCAATTCGCTGCCCTCCTACGGTAATCACTGCTGTCTTGGCAATTCTGCCTCGAATGGAGCTGGCCTCTTGGCCATCGGCGGCAAAGTCAGCGCTGGCCAATTCCCCGGTGCCGCTGAAGCTGAGGTTGGCGCTCAGATAGGGAAAACGAGCCCCAGCGTAGCCGCGGCCCGTGTCGGGCCGAATTAGATCGCGAATCTGGCGCGTGCCTTGGTCGAACTCGTGGTTGCCGAAGGCAGCCGCCTCAAAGCCAATGGCGTTGATGATCTCGATATCGGCTTTGCCAGGGGTGAGGTTGTAACGGCCTTGCAGAGACCGATCCGTGCTGGCGTTGTAGAAGGGGCTGGGGATATAGTTGTCCCCACTGGAGAGCACCACCGTGTTGGGAAATTGGGGGCGCAGAGCATTCACCACCGCCGAGAAGCGCGGCGCATCTTGTACGGCAGCTATCGAGGCTTCCAAGTCGCTGGCATGTAGGATTTGCAGGGTAAAAGCGGGCGGCTGAGTCGAGAGGGCCACATTGGGATCCGAGGCGATAAACCCAGCCCCTCCGCCGGTTGGGGGAACCGAGCTGCTGCTACCGCAGGCGCTGGCCAGGCTCAGCACCAAACACCACAACCCGACCCACAGGGACCTGGCCAGAGGGTTCAGCCAATCCGGGAGCCATCTCTTGGCAGGGGCAGACCCTCGAGCACGGCAAGCTGGTTTCATGACAATTCCTTCACTCCATCCACAAGAGAGGACGCATCCGCGTTCACGTTACCAGGGGTGGGATGGGGGTTTCGTTATGGCCTGTCTAAGGTTAGGTCAAGCCTAGGTTAAACTTCCCCTGGATCCCAGCCAAATTGTTGCAAGTCCACCTGGCCCTCGGCGTCGAAGTGGATCCCTTCGGCTTGCAGCAGCGCTTTCTGCAGGTCGTCGTAGCCCAGGCGAAAAGGGGAGTAGGAAATGCAGCCCTGGGCGTTGATCACCCGGTGCCAAGGGATGTCGGTGTTTTGGCCTTGCAGGCGAAACAAAGCATAGCCCACCTGGCGAGCATAGCCGGGGTAACCGGCAACCCGCGCCACCTGCCCATAGGTGGCCACTCGGCCCGGCGGGATCCGCCGCACCACTTCGTAAAAGCGCTGGTAGAGGCTAGTAGATGGAGCGCTAGTGGAGCCAGACTGGGTCACAGGGATCCTCGCCCAAACTTGGCAGACAATGAAGTACGGAACTGATTGGCTCTCCGCATCCATGAGCTATTTGATCGCGGTACTGCCGGATCGTATGGCCGCTGAGGCGGCCTACAGCGCCCTGGAGCGAGCGGGCTTCCCGCTAGAGCGATTGCACCTACTGGGGCGAGGCTACAAAACCGCCGATGAGTTTGGGCTGATCGATCCGGCCCGAGCCGCCCGCCGTCAGATGCAGCGTTTGGCCATTTGGTTGGTGCCCTTTGGCTTTTTGGCTGGGGTGGGGTTCAGCGTTTTGAGTGGTTTGGATACCTTTGCCTGGGCGGGACCTATAGGCAACCACCTGATCGGCGGCCTATTGGGCGCGATGGGCGGGGCCATGGGCAGCTTTTTCGTCGGCGGCGGAGTGGGCTTGTCCAGTGGCTCAGGCGATGCCTTGGCTTACCGCAACCGCCTAGACGCAGGCAAGTATGTGCTCATTGTGGAAGAAGAGAGCGAGCCCCGCATCCGCGAAGCCACGCGGATTTTGCGCCAGTTTGAGCCGGAAAATCTGCAAGGGTACAGAGAGCGCCCCTAGACTGGGAGATCTGGGCAGCTATTGAGAGAACTCAGGGAGGTCCAAAAGCATGTCTTGGCTGTGGCAGCAAGTCCCATCGCCGCTTGGGCAGTCGCGGAAGGAAGGGATCCCCAGCTTTGCCGCTGCTGGGGGTGCACTGGCAGTTACGGGGTTTTTTTCGCCGGCTTTTGCCCACCACGCCCTGGGAGGGAAACTGCCTGCAACGGCCTGGGAGGGATTTCTCTCCGGGCTGGCTCACCCTGTCATTGGCTTGGATCACCTGGCCTTCGTCGTGGCCATCGGTCTTGTGGCGGCGGGGCAGCCCTGGCGCTACGGGATCCCGCTGGGCTTTGTGCTAGCGGGTCTGGTGGGCACTGGGATCCACCTGGCCGGCTGGGATCCCCTGGGACTGACGGAGCTGGCCATTGCCTCTTCCGTGGTTCTCTTCGGCTTGCTGCTGGTGCAACCGCGGCAGATCCCAAGTTGGCTCTTGCTAATAGGGGGATCCCTGGCGGGGCTATTCCATGGCTATGCCTACGCCGAAACCATTGTCGGCGCCCAACCCATGCCTTGGGTGGGATATCTACTGGGGTTGAGCACCGTCCAGTATGGGGTAGCTCTCCTGGCCCTTTGGGCAGCAGAACGCTGGGGGTTGCGGATCCCTGGCTTAACTCGCTGGGCCGGCTGGGCGATTACAGTGGTGGGGGCTGCCTTCCTGACCTTGGCAGTGGTGGGCGCGTAAAAAGCGCTAATTTTGCTCCCTTGCGCTTGGGATCCCCGATCCGGTACAAGGATAGCGGTGAAGATCTGTAAAACGAGGGGAGATCCCATGGAGCGCACCTTTATTGCCATCAAGCCAGACGGCGTGCAGCGGGGGCTGGTGGGCACCATCATCCAGCGCCTGGAGAGCCGGGGCTACCAATTGGTGGGCCTGAAGCTGGTGCAAGTGAGCCAAGAGCTGGCGGAAGCCCATTACGCCGAACACAAGGAGCGCCCCTTCTTCCACAGTTTGGTGAAGTTCATTACCTCGGGGCCGGTGGTGGCTATGGTCTGGCAGGGCAAAGGGGTGATTGCTGCCGCCCGTAAGCTCATCGGCAAGACCAACCCCCTGGAGGCAGAACCGGGCACCATTCGCGGCGATTTTGGCATCGACATTGGCCGCAACCTCATTCACGGCTCCGATGGAGTTGAAACCGCGCAGCGGGAGATCGCCCTTTGGTTCGATGAGTCGGAATTGGTGAGCTGGACACCGGTTGCCCAAAGCTGGATTTATGAGTAGGTACTTGCTGCAGGCAAGGGGTAGTCGTGTTCGCAGGTTCCAGACCGGAAGTAGTGCAGAGCGCTAGGGCCGTGTTTCGAACTGGCTTCGGCTGGCCGCAAGCGGCTCTGTTGGAAGTGCCTTGAACCACCCCTTCTCTGCCAAAACTCGAGCGGCAAGCAGGATCTGTTTGCTAGTAAACTACCCGACCCTGACTGCTTCGCAGTACAGGGCGGGC